>DATJTX010000014.1 GCA_035502855.1 Candidatus Baltobacteraceae bacterium | reverse complement strand
CAACTGCAGCGCCGCTACATGCAACTCGAAGGACTCACGGCGCTCAGCGACAATCAGGCCGCTAGGCTTTCAGCGGTGATCACCGGCTGACAGCCCACCTCGCCGAGCCGCGGTTCATACACCACGCGCTGGGACACGATCACCATCCAGCTTCCGTGTGTCGGGTTCATGGACTAGTTTGTCCTCCGTCCCCAGGTAGGTTCGTTTCCATTGCTTCCAAAGTGCGTCGAAGACGGCTTCATCGGATTCGCGTATTATTACGGCGCCCAATGCAAACGCCTTGAATTTCTCCTTGGCGCTTAATGTATGGCTTCCGCATTCGTCTATATAAACATTGCAGCGTTCCGAGGAGGAGAGCTTTGGGTGAGCACGTCTGATAACTCGACCCTCCGTCGCGGCAATCGTGGCAAACTCGTCTTGACCCTGAGATAGCGCAGCATCTATCAGAGAAATGTCCATCCCCAGATCGAGCCGCGTCCTCCTGGCTAGCCGAAGATAGGTCAAATATTCCTGATAGGCGTGTTTACGCTGCCGCGCCACACGCGCAGGTATTGCGTCAGTGAGCTCTTCTCTGGAACCCTCCTTCTTTGCCATTCGGATTCGATGATACCACAGCCAAAGCGTGCGATTTTCCGCAAATCAGTTCGGCGCGCGACGTTTAAATATATAGAGTGCGCCAAACGGAACGTCGGTGACGAGCGTCCAGCCCCGCGTGCTCTCGATCGTCGCGCGTTCGACCGGCGTATGATACAGCAGCCACGTCTCACCCGGATCGCGGCGCCCCTCGATGCTCGCGAGCGTAGCACGCAGCGCCGTCGCGTCGAACGGATTGAAGAGAAAGGCCACCAGGTCGCCGGGCGGATACAGCGCGAGGCGCGCGTCGGCGCGCTGCACCCGCACGTCGCTGCAGCGAAAGCCGCGTTCGCGGGCGATGGCGAGATTCTCTCGTGCGACTTCGTAGAGGCCGGGCGAGACCTCGATGCCGCAGATTTGTTTGAACGGATACTGCGCGGCCAGGATCATCGCGCGCCCCATACCCGCGCCGACGTCGACGAATGTTGCGCCGGGCAACGCGGCTTTCGGAACGAGCTCGAGCAGCGCGTGAAAGTCGGCGACGGGCACCGCCTCGTAGTGGGTGGCGTGCGCGCCCGCGTCGCCGACCGCGTCGGGATCGAGGTCGGTGAGGAAGAGCACCGCGTGCGTGGTAACACCGTAGTCGTGATCGAACCGGCGTCCTCCGCTGCGCTGCGATTTGGGCACGCGTGAAGCTTCCCTATCGCGCGGGCGACTCATTCGGCCTTCCGCTCGGCAACGGAAGCCTCGTGCGCGCGCGCATTCTCGCGTGCGGGCGTCACACGGTCGACATCGCGGTGGCCGATAGCGTGCTGCGCGTGAGCGACGAGGCGCTCGTTCTGCAGCGATGGCGTTGCATTGATCGCGGCGCTCCCTCGCCCTTCGAGGCGCGCGTTCCGCGCGCATCTCGGGATGACGATGGCGCGAAGTGGACCGGGGCTGCGCACGCCGAGCGGATCGTCGCGACGCGATTGGGGATCGCACTGCTCGAACTGCCGCCGCTCGCCGTTCGTGCGCGCGCGTTCGCGCCCGAATATCCAACCGTGCGCAGCGAAGGCGAACTTGCTGGGATGTTGGCCGAGCAACCCGACGTGCGCGTCCTGCGGATCGCCGCGCGGAATCTCCCGCTCGACGCGCGCCGGCTGCGCGGGCTGCCGCATCTGCAAGTACTCGATTTGTCGGGAGTCGCGCTGCACTCGATCGAGGCGCTCGCGGCGTTGCCGCTGCGCGCGTTGCGTCTGGCGCGTATCGATGCGACGATCGATTTGCACGCTCTCGACGGCCGGCCGCTCGACGTGCTCTCGCTCGAAGACCTGCGTGAGGTGCGCGGCCTCGACGTGCTTCCGCGCTGGGTGTCACTCGAGCAGCTCGAACTGCTCGGGTTCTGGCAGCTCGATCTCGATGCGGTGATGCCGCTGACGCTCATGCCCGCCCTGATGCGCGCCGAGGTCGACATCGGCGGGCGCCGCAAGAACCGCGAGCTCTACCGCCGCGCGAACTGGGCGTATCCGTGGCCCTTTGAAACGATCGCGCTTATGACCCGCGGCCCAGCGCAAGCGCGGCCGCCTGCACGAAGCGATGAAGCTCTTCGGTAACCTTCGGGTCGGGGTCGACCCACTCCAGACTTTGAATGTAGCGTCCGCGGTATTGTTTGATGCCGGGAAGCGCGCGCGCCATGATCCGCATCTCCTTGAACGGCTTCGCGTCTTTCGACCGCAGCACGTCGCTGGGAAGGGTGAAGCTCAGCATCAGCTCCCACTCCTGGCGCAGCACCTTCTCGACGAGCAGACGCGTACCGCCGGTGCCCAGATCCATCGCGGTGGCATCGAAGCTCACCGGGGAATTCGCGATCGCGACCCGCACCGGGACGTTCACGTCGACCCGCCGCTGCGTTCGTTGCTCGTGCAGGCGCGTCTGGACCCCCGGCTTGGACTCCTCGCCGCGCGTCACGTTGATCGTCCGGCGCTGCTCGGCGATGATGAAGCGCAGCAGCGCGTCCCGATCCTCTTCGCTCAAGCCCCCGAACTCGATCGCGTAGTGGAAGGTCCGATCGTTCGGCCAATAGGTCACCTTGCGAATCTTCCCGGCCAGGCGCAAGAGGGGCGCACCGTCCCTGGGCAGATCGAATTCGACCGCGATGTGCGGCTGCAGCATCGTCCGCGCGGTCACCATGCTGCCGCCGCCCGAGAGGTCGACCAACGTCGCCGGCACGGGCGCCCGCAACCCTGAGACCCGCAGATTGATTCGCAGGTACATGGGCTGACGGTAGAATAGCCGGCGGTTCGTAGAAGACGCCATTGCACGTAATCATGACCCAGGTGGGCTTACCCTGTCGAGGGCCTGGCGGACCAAACCTTTCCGCGCGGGGCAGGTTCACCCGCCGGCTCTCCTGAACGTGGGAAGCGTTTTAAGATTTCTATCAGGAGCGGTGCCCTACGGTTGGTGGCCACGGTCGCCAGTATAGACGCTCGCAGCGTCCCGTCATCCTGAGGTGCGCACGCAAGTGCGCCTCGAAGGGCGCTCTCCTAGACAACTGAGGAAAATTTGTCAACCGAGATTCTCATCTCGAGCGACCCGTGGGAAAACCGGGTTGCCATACTTGAGAACGGCACGCTTGCCGAACTCTACATCGAGCGCGAAGAAAAAGTCATCGGCTCGATCTACAAAGGAAAAGTCCAAAACGTTCTGCCCGGGATGGGCGCGGCATTCGTCGACATCGGATTGGGACGCAACGCGTTCCTCTACGTCGACGACATCAACAAACAGCCGCTGAACATCGGTGACGTCGAGATCACCCACGGTCACTCCGGCTTCACGATCAGCGAAAAGGTAAAGAAGGGCGACGATGTGCTGGTGCAGATCGTCAAGGAGCCGCGCGGGCTCAAGGGCGCGCGCATCTCGACCAACATCTCGCTGCCCGGGCGCTACCTGATCCTGATGCCGACCGGCAAGTACTCCGGCGTCTCGCGTAAGATCGAGTCCGCCGAGGAGCGCAATCGCCTCAAGGCGGTGATGAAGCGCATTCGTCCGGAAGGCATGGCCACGGTCGTGCGCACGGCGGCGGCCGGCGTGAGCGAAGCGGAGCTGATCGCGGATCTGGGTGTGCTCATCCGCATGTGGCACGGCATCCTCGAAACGTTCAAGCGCGCGCCGTCGCCGTCGCTGCTGCATCGTGACATGAACCTGGTCTACAAAGCGGCGCGCGATTTCGTGACCGCCGACGTCGAGAAGATTCTGATCGACGACGAAGAGGAGTACCGCAAGGTACGCGAGTTCCTGCAACTGCTCGGACCACAATATCTCGATCGCGTACAGCACTACAATCACGGCCACAATCTCTTCGACGATTACCGGATCACCGAAGAATTGCAGCGCTTGATGAAGCCGAAGATCAACCTTCCCTCGGGTGGATCGATCGTGATCGAGTCGACCGAAGCGCTCACGGTCATCGACGTGAACTCGGGCAAGTTCACCGGCGGTAAGAACCTGGAAGATACGATCGTCAAGACCAACGTTGAGGCCGCGGCGGAGATCGCGCGCCAGGTGCGTTTGCGGGACATCGGCGGGATCATCGTCGTCGACTTCATCGATATGGCTTCCGAAGGGGCGCGCAGCAAGGTGATCAAGGCGCTCGAGGATGGGTTGCGGCGCGACCGCACGCGCGCCACGATTCAATCGTTCTCGAATCTGGGATTGCTCGAGTTCACGCGCAAGCGCGTCGGCAAGGACCTGGGCGCACAACTGCGCGGCGCGTGCCCGACCTGCAGCGGCCTGGGCTCCGTGCTCTCGCCGCAAACGGTTGCGATCGATACGATGCGGCACGTGCGCGAGAACGGTCACCGCAATCACGACCACCATCCGATCCTCGTGCACGCGGCGCCGACGGTTGCCGCGCAGATGGACTTCTGGTACGAAGACGACGTTCAAGAGCTCGTCAAGGAACTCGACACGCCGATCCACGTACGCGTCGATCCGCTGCTCCATCCCGAGCACGCGCGGATCGAACGCGTCGCCAAGCCGATCGAGCAACTGCGTCCGGTTCGCGTCGGTGACGAAATCGAAGTCGAACTCTTGCCGGGACGCTTGCCCAACGCAACGTCGGCGGCGGCGGTTGTCGGCGATCGCGTCGTCGAAGTCGAGAACGCCGCGAACAACGCCGGCAACAGCGCGAAGATTCGCATTCTCGACGTTGACGACGAGCACGACTACGTCTTGGCCGAACTCATGGCCGCGGGAGCGGGCGAGGGCAAGAAGAAACGCCGGCGCGGCGGGCGCAAGGGCGCGCTGACCGCGGCCGAGCAGACCGCGCAGCTGCGAGAACTTGCCGAAGAGGCCGCTTCACAGCAGCAGGCGCGTGCGCCGATCGGCATCACCAGCGCCACCGAGGAAGAGGAGGCGGAAGATCCCGCCATCGCGGCCGAGGTCAAAGGCGAACACCAGCCCGACGCCATCATTATCGAAGGCGAGACGGCCGCGGCCGAAGGCGGGCGCGGCAAGCGTCGTCGCCGGCGGCGCCGTCGCGGACGCGGTGGGCGCGGCGGAGCGGATCGCTTCGACGTTGCCGCGCAGGTGGGCATCACGCCGGCGAGCGCCGCCGCGCAAGCCGATATCGACGAAGAGGACGAGGACGAGGACCAGCAGCCGCCGGTGCATAGCGTCGCCGCGGGCGCCTTCGGCGAACCCGGCCACGGGAAGCGCCGCCGGCGCCGCCGCCGGCGCGGACGCGGTGGTGCCGCTCGCGAGCAGGAAGGCATGACCGGGTCGCTGCCGATGAGTTCGATGGTCCCCGATCGTCACGTCTTCCGCGTTGATCCGGAGGGGCGCGCGCAGCCGACCGGCATGACCGCACCGCGCGAACCCTCACGCGCGATCGCGCCGGTGCGCAAAGCCAAGCCGCTCGCGGTCGAGGCGCCGCCGCCGCACTTGACGCTTCCGAAAGAAGAAGAGCCGCGCCGCACCAAACCGGCGCGCCGCCGCCGCGAATCCGGCAACGGCGTCGTGGCCGAACTCGAAAACACCCCGATGGCCGCGCTTCCTGCGCCGGAAAAGCCTAAGCGCACCCGCAAGAAGGCCGCGGCCGCGCCCGAGGACGGCGAGGTCAAAGCCAAACGCGCGAGCGGCGTGAAAAAGACGTCGACGCGCAAGAAGAGCGCGTCGACGACGAGTACCCGCAAGAAAAAGACGAGCTAGCTATTCCGTAGAGCCGTTGATCTCGTTCAAATGCGCGATGCGATCGTCGACGAACTGCATCGCGCGCCGCAGCTGCGGATCGGTCTTCGGATCGCCGAAACGTGCCGTGCGCGGTTCGCTCACCACGATATCGGGTTGGATTCCCAAATGGTTGATGTCGCGGTTGTGCGGGGTGAGATAGCGCGCGGTCGTGATTTTCACCGCTGACCCGTCCGGCAGCGGGTAGATCGTTTGCACGACGCCCTTGCCGAAGGTCTTGGTGCCGATCAGCGTGCCGACGCCGCTGTCTTGAATCGCACCCGAGGTGATCTCGGAGGCCGACGCGGTGAACTGGTTCACCAGCACGGCGAGCGGAAGCGGCGGAATCGCGGTGTCGTTGGCTTCGAGCGTGGTGATGTTCGAACCGCGCGACTCGACCGAAACGATCGGACCCGAAGAGATGAACTCCGAGCTGACTCCGACCGCCGCGTTCAAATAACCGCCGCCGTTGTTGCGCAGATCGAGAATGATCGCGCGTGCGCCTTTCTTCTGCAGACGGCCGAGCGCCGACGTGAGTTCGCTTGCCGTATCCTTACCGAAGACGGTTAGCGCCACGTAGCCGATGTTGCCGGGCAACATCTTATCGAACACGCTCAACTGGTGAATCTTCGCCCGCGTCACCGTGATGGGCGCGAGCGTCTTACCCGCGCGCAGGATCGTGATCGAGACCTTGGTGCCTTCTTTGCCGCGCAAGTGCGCGCTGGCGCGATCGATTGACCAGCCCTTCGTCGATTGCCCGTCGATGGCGGTGATCAAATCGTCCTGCTGGATCCCGGCCTTGTCGGCCGGACCGCCGGGAACGACGTCGCTGACCGCGATGTACTTGCTCGCGTCATCAGCTTGAATGACGATGCCCGTACCGCCGAAGTCCGACCCGTCTAGGCCGCTGTTCAGTTCGGCGTATTCCTTCGGATCGAGAAAGACCGTGTAGCGGTCGTGCACCGAGTCGAGCATGCCCGAGATGGCGCCGTAGGTGAGCTCGGTCGATGAAACGCGTCTGCCCGCCGCGCGCTCCGCGGCCTCGACGTCCAATTCGATGTCCTGCACGTTCGCCGTGTCGTTCGATGCGTGAAACTTCGGAATCTTCGCGGTGACGTGATGCCGGGCCAACGATCGTGCGATCCCGATGCGCGCGCCGTTCATCACGTTCTGATCGTCGATGCGCTTGTAGAATTCGCCGGTTAGATAGTGGTAGCTGGTCGCGATTTCACTCGCCTGCGTCGCATCGAGATGGGCGGGCGCGGCGTTGACTGCCGGGAATCCGAAAAAGGCGGCGGCGACGCAGCCGGCCAGGGCAAGGGGGAAAAAGCGCTTCATGGTAACCGATCTATTTCAGAAGTTGTGCGAGTTTGGCCTTGGCCGCAGCCAGTTGCTTGTCAGCCGGAGTATCGAGCGGCACGTCGTCGCTCTGTGGAACGATAACGTCCGGAACGATGCCTTTGTGTTGGATTTCTCGCCCGAGCGGCGTTAGGTAGCTCGCGGTCGTGATCTTGAGCGCGCCGCCGTCGGGCATGTCGTAGATACTCTGGATGACGCCTTTTCCGAAGGTCTTCACGCCCACCAGCGTGGCGGCGTGGTAATCCTGTAACGCACCCGCCGTGATCTCGGATGCGCTGGCCGTGTACTTGTTGACCAGAACGACGAGCGGCTGCACGCCGCCGATCGCGTCTCCAAGCGCCTCTTCGATCTGGCGATGTCCTTCGCGGTCGACGGTCGAGACGATCGTGCCCTGCGGGATGAAGAGGCTCGAGATTTTGACCGCGGCTTCGACCAGGCCGCCGCCGTTGTAGCGCAGATCGAGGATGTAGCCCTTGGCGTTGTGCTTGCGCCCGTAGAGCAGCGCGCTCTTCATCTCGGCCGGCGATGTTATGCCGAAATCGCTCAGCCGGATGTACTCGTACCCGTTTTCCATGTGTTTGCTGACGGTGGGCACGTGAATGATCTCGCGCGTGATCGTGAAGCGGCGTTCGGCGGTCGACTTATACTGGTGGGTCGTAAGCACGACTTGCGTGCCCTGCGCGCCGCGAATCCACCGCTCGACGATATCGATCGGCACGCCGTGTACCTTGCGCCCGTCAACGGTGTCGACGATCGCGCCCGGCTTCATCCCGGCGCGAGCCGCTGGTGCGCCGTCGATCGGCTGCAGGAGCACGTCGCCGTCCTTGAGCTGTAAGATGTAGACGCCGATGCCGCCGAAATCGCCGCCGTTGAGCGATTCGTTCAAGCTCTGGATTTCTTTGGGCGTGAGATAGACGGTGTAGGGATCGTCGACCGAATCCATCACGCCGCTCAAACCCGCCTCGGTCAGATCGGTCGCGCCGTCGGCTCCGAGCCGCTTACCGTACGTGTGCTCTGCGTACGCGACGTCGTGCGCGAGCGTTTGCGCGTCCTGCTCGGGATCGCCGGTGGCGAACTCGGTTGGAAGCTTGGGATGCTTGACGTGGTTGGCCTCGAGATACTTATCGATCGCCGCGGTGCCGCCGCGAAAGGGCGCCCGCGGATTGAACGGCTTATAGTACTCCGTGCTGAGATCGGTTATGGCCTTATCGAAAAGGTCGACGGGAGCGGCGCCGCCTGCGCCGCCGGCGGAATCGGGCAGCTCCGCGACGTTGAGGCTGATCAGCGAGTGCGGGGTCCCGCTCGTCATGCTGTGCGCCGCAACGTAAAGAGCGCCGCAGAGAGCGACGATGAGAACGACGAGCGCTGCGATCAGCGCGCGGAACCTTCCGGCCATGGGATCGATCATACCCGCCTAGCTTAACGACGGGTGAGGCACAATCCGTTTCCTTCCAAAGGCGCTACGCCCGAGGCTCCGCGCCCCCCGCTGCGCGGGGCCCCCACGTTATGGGGCGCGTAAGCGCGCTGCCGAGCCGTTGATTCCCCTAGGGCGCCCCTAATAATCGTGTCGTCGTCGCCTACGAATGCAAACGGGGGGCGGGGTCGACCGGTTTGCCGTTGATGCGGATCTCGAAGTGGACGTGCGGGCCGGTACATTCGCCGGTGCAGCCGATCGCGCCGATTGCTTGCCCCTGCTTGACCTGCTGGCCAACCGAGACGTAGAACGCCGAAAGATGACCGTAGCCGGTCGAGTAGCCGCCGCCGTCGTCGATCAAAATGTAGTTGCCGTAGCCGCCGTACCACTGAGCCATTATCACGGTACCGGCGGCCGACGCGGTGATGGTGGTACCCATCGGCGCGGCAATGTCGAGCCCTTGGTGAAACTCCGGTGCACCGCCGAACGGGTTCGAGCGCCAGCCGAAGGGCGAGGTGACCGGCCCGGAAACCGGCCAGTCGAACATCCGGGCAGCCCCGGTCACCTCCGGCGCGGCGATGCCCTCGGCTTTGCGTTGCGCCTCCTCTTCGCGTTCGCGTTCTTGAATCAAGCTTTCGAGCTGCGCCTCTTCGGAGGCGGAGAGTCCCTCCATGTCGGCTACCTCGGTTGCGACGCGGCGCCGTTGCTGGTCGGCGATCGCAACCAGATTTTGGCGCTCCTGCGCCAGCGCGCCGAGTTGATCGCGCGCCTGCGCTTGCGCGTGCTCTTCGTCGTCGAGCTCGAGCTGAGTGCGTTGTAGGTCGGATTGCACTCTCGCAACGCGCTCCTCCGCCGCGCGCCGCTCGCGCACCGCGGTCTCATTCGCATCGATGAGCAAGCGCAGATCTTCCCAGCGCTCGACGAATTCGCTGAACGAGCGCGCCGAAAGCAGCACGGCCGCATAGCTGAGGTCGCCGTTTTCGTAGATGTCGACGAGACGTCGGCGCAGTGCTTCGTCGTGGAGTTTGAACGACCGTTGAGCGGCGTCGAGTTGGATCGTGTTCCAATCGACTTTGCGCTGCGTCGAATTCTCCTGCGCGCTCAAGGAACCGATGCGCGCGTTCACGGTGCCGATCGCAGCATTGGTTTGGTCGAGTTCTGCCCGCAGGCTCGTAACGCGAAGGGTCGCCATGCCGAGTTCGGCTTTCTTGGCGTGCAGCTTCGCCTGGAGTGCCTGGGCCTTGCGCCGCTGGGCGTCGATGCGTTGTTGCAGCGACGAGGTCTTCGCACCGGCCGCACCGGCGGCGGAAACGAAGACGAGCAGCAAAACACAGAAGATCGACCGAACTTTCATGTATGCATCCTCACGGGCGGCGCTTGTCTTTCACGTAAACGGAACCGGCGATCGATTTGGCATAGCGCTTGAGCTCGGCGGCGGCTTCACCAACTTGCGCGTAGTTGCCGAGCTGACCGCGATCGTTGAGTACGAGAGCCATCGAGATCGTCATGATCGGAAAGCGGTTGAGGGCCCCGCGGCGGTCGCGCGTTTCGATATAGCCCGCGCGCAGGTCTTTGGCGGAATACAGATTGCGGATGTCGCGGTCGAATTCGGCAATGATCTCTTTGGCAATTTCTTCGGACCGGTCGGGCTGCGTAACGACGATGAAATCGTCGCCGCCGATGTGACCGACGAAATCCGTGTTGGTACCGCGCCGACGTACGATGTCGACGGTGATCCGGGCGAGCATTTGGATCGCTTCGTCGCCGTGCGTGAAGCCGTAAACGTCGTTGAACGCCTTGAAGTTGTCCAAATCGATGTAGATCACCGCGAATGACTCGGCGTCGTCGATGCGGCGGCGCAATTCCGTTTCGATGGCGAGGTTTCCGGGCAGCCGCGTGAGGGGAGAGAGCGAGGAATCGACCTCGACGCGGCGGATCTTGGCGCGCACACGCGCGAGCAACTCCTGCGGACCGAACGGTTTGGTGATGTAATCATCGGCGCCCGCTTCGAACCCGCGCAGCTTGTCTTCCGTCTCGCCTTTCGCGGTGAGAATGATGATCGGCACGTTGGCAATCGAGGGGTTTTGATGCTTGCGAATCCGGCGCGCAACTTCGTATCCGTCCATATGCGGCATCATCAGGTCGAGCAGCACGACGTCGGGCTGGGCTTGCTCGATCACGCGCAGCGCCTCGGGTCCGTCGGACGCGGACTCGACGGTGAAACCCGCAAGCTCGAGATTGGTCGAGATGATCTTGCGCAGGTTGCGATCGTCGTCGACCACGAGCACGCGATGACCGTCGCCTTGCGCAAGGTCCTTCACGGATCCACCGGCCTACCCGGCAGCGAGATCGTGATGGTCGTGCCGCGGCTGGGCGTACTTTGTACGGCGAGCGAGCCTCCGTGTGCCTGCACGATCTCGTGCACGACGGTGAGACCGAGCCCACTGCCGCCGGTCGCTGCGGTCAAGTTTTGATCGGCCCGGTAGAATCGTTCGAAAATGTAGGGCAAGTGTTCGTCGGCGATGCCGATTCCGCGATCGGTGACGCGCACCTGAGCGGTCGAACCGTCCTCGCCGCCTTCGATCAGCACCTCCGCCGTATCCGGCGAGAACTTGAGCGCGTTGTCGACCAGATGCACGATCGCATCGCGCAAGAGCGCCGGATCGCCGCTCAGCGTGATCCCGGTCGAGCGGCGCTCGATGCGGCTCGCCGCGCTTGGGCCAAGACGCGCCTGCGCGTCGTCGAGGATTGCATCGAGCGTAACGCGCTCGCGCTTGGAAAGCAGATGTTTGGGCCCGACGCGCCCGAGCAGGAGCAGATCGTCGACGGCGCGCGAGAGCCGGTCGGCCTGTTCTTCGATCGTCGCCAAATAGTCGTGGCGCTCGGCGGCGAGCGCTTCCGGATTGTCGCGCATCGTAATGGCAAAGGCTTTGATGGTTGCGATCGGCGTCTTGAGTTCGTGCGAAACCGCAGCCACGATCTCGTCTTTGAGTTGTTCGATCACCGCGAACCGCATCTCGCGGCCGAACGAGATGAGCCATCCCTCGTCGATCGAGAGTACGGTAGCGTGCACGATGCGCTGCCGCTCGTCGCTGCAGAGCATTTCGAGCCGTTCGGGAACGACGGCGAAACCGAGCGGCGGATCGACCCGCGCGAAGAGCTCGTCGAGTCCCGTTCCAATCGCCTTGGATCGGTCGATCCCGGTAATCGCGGCTGCACCGTCGCTCCACGCCGCGATCCGGCCGTCGGCGTCGAGATAGGCGATGCCGTCCGATATGCACTGCGCGAGCGCATCGAAATCGACGTCGACGCGGAGGTGCATCGATGTGACGCTACGTTCGGAGATGGCGCCCGACCGAGACCCAGGACGCGATTGCGCCGATGGCGCCCCCGGCCGCGATCAGCTCCGCCACGAGCACGGGCGCGTCGACGGTCCCGGCGTTCAACTGAATCCACGGAAGAGCGAGCATCAGTTTCGGCCAGAGCGCGTAGCGCGCGATCGTTAGCATGGCGACCGCAAGGAGCGAACCGCAGACGCCGTCCAACAGCCCTTCGCAGATGAACGGCGCGCGAATGTAGAGGTTGGTTGCGCCGACCAGCTGCATGATCGAAATTTCGCGGCGCCGCGCGAAGACCGTCAGGCGGATCGTGTTCGAGATGATGATGCCGGCGACGACTAGGAAGAGCACGATGACGCCGATTCCGACGCGGTGGAGCACGTCACCGAGTTGCAGCAGCCGCGCTACGACGGTCTGCGGAAAGACGACCGTATCGACGCCGGGGCGCGTGCGCAATTCTTGCGCGACGGTTTGCACGAGTTTCGGGTCGCGCACCCAGACACGCAGCTTATCGGGCAGCGGGTTCTCGGTGAGCAGCGAGGTGTCGATCTGGCCGTGCGTCTCGGCGCTCAGTTCGGCCAAGCCTTGCTTCTTCGGGACGAACTGCGTCGAGGCGATGCGCGGGTCGTGGGCCAGTGCGGAGCGTAGCGCGTCTTCCCGAGCGCTCGAAACGTCGGTCGCGAAGTAGACGGAGATCTCGATCTGATTGAGCAGATCGTTCCCGACGCCGGCGAGGGCGGTTCGTACGAAGAGAAACGCACCGAGGAGGACGATCGTCATGGCGACCGTGCCGATTGCGGTCGCCTGCATGCCGGCGTTGCGCGTGAAGTTGCGCAACACCTCACCCAGAAAGAATTTGACCTTGCCCGAGTCCAAGATAGTAGTAGCCCCGTTCTTCGTCGGTGACGACCTTGCCGTCTTCCAGGCGCACGACGCGCCGACGCATGCGATCGACGACGGCCTGGTTGTGCGTGGCAACGAGCACCGTCGTGCCTTTGAGATTGATGCGCAGCAGCAGCTCCATGATCTCGGTCGTGTTGGAGGGATCGAGATTGCCGGTCGGCTCGTCGCAGAGAAGAATCTTCGGATTGTTGACCAGGGCGCGCGCGATCGCGGTACGCTGCGCTTCGCCGCCGGAGAGTTCACCCGGATACATGCGGCTCTTGTGCGCGAGCCCGACGAGATCGAGCGTACGCGGCACCTGGCGGGTGATGTCTTTCGTATGCGCGCCGGTGACCTGCATCGCAAAAGCGACGTTCTCCCAAACCGTTTTTTCGTTCAGGAGCTTGAAGTCTTGAAAAACGACGCCGAGGTGGCGCCGTAGGGCCGGAACGCGTCCGCGACGCAGGTGTTCGACGCGGATACCGTCGACCGTGATCTCACCGTTGGTGGGAAGCGCTTCGCGATAGAGCAGCCGCAGCAAACTGGATTTGCCCGTTCCCGAATGGCCTACGAGGAACACGAAGTCGCCTTTAGCGATCTCCAAGCTGACGTTGTCGAGAGCACGCACGCCATTTTGGTAGACCAGCGAAACGTTGCGAAGGGAAATCATCGCTGCAAAAGGGTTTTTCCGCAGGGCACGACCTATACCTCCGAGCTATGAATTTCGACCTGACCGACGATCAGAAGGCGATCCAACGGCTCGCGCGCGATTTCGCGCAAAACGAGGTGCGGCCGCGGGCCGAGGAGATGGATCGGGAAGAGGCCTTTCCCTACGAGCTGGTCGCGCAGATGGCCGAACTCGGGTTCATGGGTCTGCCGTTTCCCGAAGAATACGGCGGCGCCGGTGCCGACACGGTGAGCTACGCGCTCGCGGTGATGGAGATCGCGCGCGTCGATGCGTCGACCGCGATCACTATGGCCGCGCACATCTCGCTGGGTGCCTCGCCATTTTATTTGTTCGGCACGGAAGAGCAGAAGCAGCAGTATTTGGTGCCCCTTGCGCAGGGGAAAGCGCTGTGGGGATTCGGCCTGACCGAGCCCAATGCGGGCAGCGACGCCGGCAACTGCCAAACCAAGGCGCAGCTGCGCGACGGCCACTGGGTGATCAACGGGACCAAGGCCTTCATCACCAATTCGGGGACGACGATCAGCGCCGGCACGACGATTACCGCGGTGACCGGCGCCCGACCCGACGGGAAGCCGGAGATCTCGAACGTCATCGTGCCGCAAGACACCCCCGGCTTCAGCCGCAGCAAGAAGTATAGGAAGATGGGGTGGCGCGCGTCGGACACGCGCGAGCTCAGTTTCGTCGACGCGGCCGTGCCCGAGGGGAACTTGCTCGGTCCACGGGGCGAGGGCTACCGTCAGTTTCTCCGGATTCTCGACGGCGGGCGGATCTCGGTGGCGGCGCTTTCGGTCGGCCTCGCGATGGGCGCCTACGACGAGGCGTTGCGCTACGCGCGCGACCGCATCGCCTTCGGGAGACCGATCAGCAAGTTCCAGGCGATCCAGTTCAAGCTGGTCGACATGCTCTGCGAGATCGAGCACGCCAAGATGATGGTGCTGCGCGCCGCCTGGGAGAAAGACGAAGGCCGCGACTTCGTGCAGACCGCAAGCTTGGCCAAGCTCTACTCCGGCGAAGTATCACGCCGCGTCGTCAACGAGGCGGTGCAAATCCACGGCGGCTACGGATTCATGGACGAGTATCCCGTCTCGCGCATGTACCGGGATCAAAAGATCAACGAGATCGGCGAAGGCACCAACGAGGTCCAACGTTTGGTCATCGCCCGTCTCATGGGCTTGTAAATCACCCTGCATCGTCCTCGTCTTCATCGAGTTCGTCGTCGTCGGGATTGATGCCCCAGCCCTCGTACGTACCACCGAGCGGCGTAATCACGCCCTCGATTTCTGCGCGCGCGGCTTTGAGGTTCTGCGGCGTGAGCAGCATCGTGCGGCCGGCCTCGACCACGGTTTCGAACTCTTCGTCCTCCTCGGACGTGCTGAAGCCGGCACTCTGCAGGGCGCGCATCGCCGCGCGAACCGATTCCGCCGGAACCTCGCAGTCGAAAATGATCTCATAGCGCCGGGTGAGATCCTCGCCGGCCTCGTCCATCTGCGCGATCTGGTCGGCGTCGCGCGCCTCCTCGAGTTCCTCACCGCGTAAGATGTAGCGTTCGTACGTCGTCCAGGCGGCGTCGCGTTCGACGCGAACGTCGACGCGCAGCGAAGTGCCGGCAGCGGCCGCTTTCAATCCATCGGCCGCGGCCGCATCCGCCGCGTAACTGTAGATTTCGTACGTCCCCGAACGGCTAACCGTGCAGACCGGTTCCGCATCGTGTTCCTCACCCGCAGCTTCGAGGCGCCCTTCGAGTTCGAAAATCTCACTAGCCGCCGCGTCGGTTGGTTGTCCGTCGCCGTCGGTCGCGAACTTCGTGATCGCGAGCGTCACGAGGTACGGGTGGGATCGTTGAAACTCGCGCTCGCCGTCGAAATCGACGTCGATCGAAACCTCGGTTGAAGGGTCATCGCTCGTCGCGTAGGGAATCCATTCGGACATGGCCCGACGGTTCTCCGCACCCGCGAAAACCCATGTCGGGGACGAATAGGGGTGTCAGCATGGTTCGTCAATCCATCCTCGCCGGCCTGATCGCCGGAATCTGCATCATCGCTCCCGCGCTCGCAGCGCTACCGAACGGAACCAAGGCGCCGGATTTCACGCTGCAGGCGACGCAAGGCGGAAACGTGTTCACGTTCAGTCTTGCCGACGCGCTCAAGCAGGGGCCGGTGGTGTTGTATTTCTATCCGGCTGCCTTCACGCCGGGATGCACGATCGAAGCGCACGATTTTGCCGATGCCATCGATCGATACAAGGCGCTTCATGCGACCGTCATTGGTGTCTCGCACGACCCGCTCGACAAACTGCAGAGATTTTCGGTGAGCGAATGCCGCAGCAAATTTCCCGTCGCGGCCGACACCGATCAAACGGTCGAGAAGGAATATGACTCCGTACTGGCCGGGCACCCGCAGTACGCCAACCGCACGTCGTATGTGATCGCGCCGGACGGCACGATCGTCTATAGCTACACGTCGCTCAACCCCAGCGAACACGTTGCCAACACGCTGGCCGCGCTCAAGACGCTCGAGAGCAAGAGTCAATAATTCTGGAAGAGATTCGGCTCGGCCGGATCGCGTTTAGCGCGGCGGTCGCGCGACTCCGCATCGAGCGCGGTCACGGCGCGCGGAGACAAGTCGATCACGCTGGGTTCGGGCAACTCCTCGCCCCCGATCGAGGACTCGTCTTTGAGCTTGCGTCCTTGCGGTAAGAGCCGGGATTCGTACGTGCCGACGGCTTCGTTATACGCGCCGACCGAGCGCTCCAGATGGCGCCCGAGGTTGACGAGACGGTCGGCAAAACGCGCGGTGCGCTCGTAGAGTTCGCGCCCGAGCGCGGCGATGCGTTTCGCGTTCTCTTCTTGCTTGACCGCTTGCCAGCCCATGGCGAACGAGCGCAGCAGGCTTATCAATGAAAGCGGACCCGCGATCAGCACGCTGCGATCGAGCGCGTACTCGATCAGCATCGGATTCTCGGTGCAGGCCGCGCTCAAGAACGCTTCGCCCGGCACGAACATGATCACGAAGTCGGCCGAACCCTCGCCGCTCTGATAGTTGCGCTTGGCAAGCGCGTCGACGTGATCTTGCAGCGCGCGGGCGTGGCGTTTGACCAGGTCGCGCCGCGCGTCGTCGTCGGCCGACTCGAGCGCCGCTTGGAGCGCGTCGGTCGGCGCTTTCGCGTCGACGAAGACGCGGCGCCCGCCCGGCAATTTGATCGTCATATCGGGTCGGCCGCGGCCCGATTCGAACGCGACGGTCTGCTGTTCGTCGAAGTCGCAGTAGGCGAGCATACCGGCCTTCTCGACCACGTTGCGCAGTTGGATCTCACCCCACTTGCCGCGTGTCGTCGGGCTGCGCAGCGCGGTGACCAGCGTGGAGGTTTGATTGGAGAGCGCGTTCGCGGCCGACTCGATCTTGTCGGCGCGGCTGAGCAGCTGCGCGAGCTGCGCGCGCAGGGCACCGCTATCCTCGCTGCGTTTGTTCTCGATCTCGCGCACCATGCGATCGAACTCGCTCAGCCGTTCGGCAATCGGCGCCACGATCTGCCCGACGCGCTCTCCCGCCTGGTGCGTCGTTGCCTCGCGCAGGTCGTTTTTCGCCCGCTCGAGCAGCGCGTCGATCGCGGCGCGCTCGCCGCGCTGACGTACGAACATCACGAATGCACCGAGCGCGATGCCGACGAGCAGGAAGAGCAGATCGACCAACGCGTTCACGATCGATGAACTTCGACTATTGTCGCAAAAGACATGCTGCCGGCACCGCGAAGCTGCGAGCCATGCTCGGCTTTTTGCTCGCGCTCGCCGTCGCCATCGTTGCTGCGGTGTTGGGACACGCCGTACCGATCGTCGGCGCGCCGGTCTTTGCGATCGTCATCGGCGCGATCCTCGCGACGCTGCGCGCGCCGAGCCCGGTGCTGAGCCCCGGCATCACCTTCGCCGCCAAGCAGCTCTTGCAATGGTCGATCGTCTTGCTCGGCGCGCACTTGAGCTTGAGCGAGATCGCGCAGGGCGGCGCGCATTCGCTGCCGGTGATGCTCGGCACGCTCGCGATCGTGCTCGTGCTCGCCTACGTCGTGGGTCGTCTGCTCGGACTCGATCGTAACATTCGCCGCCTCGTCGGTGTCGGCACGGCGATTTGCGGCGGATCGGCGATCGCTGCGGTGGCGAGCGTGATCGAGGCCGATCAAGCCGATGTCGCCTACTCGCTCGGCGTCGTCTTCCTGTTCAACGTCGTCGCGGTGTTGATCTTTCCGGCGCTCGGCCATCTGATGCAGCTCTCGCAACACGCGTTCGGCCTGTGGGCCGGCACCGCGATCAACGATACGTCGTCGGTGGTCGCGGCGTCGTTTTCGTATGGACGGGTCGCCGGGAACGCGGCCGTGATCGTGAAGCTCACGCGCACGACGCTGATCATTCCGATCGTGCTGTTTTACGGGTGGCGCAAGATTCAGCACGCGCGCGGCGAGGCGGCCATCAACTGGCGCGCGATCGTACCCTGGTTCATCCTCTGGTTTCTCGCGGCCGCGACACTCAACTCGTTCGGCCTGATCCCACCGGCGGCGCAAGGGCCGCTGCAAGAACTCGCGCTCTTTTCGATCACGGTCGCGCTGGCCGGAGTGGGCCTGGGAACCGAGGTCGAGAAAATCCGCCGCGCCGGGATGCGCCCGCTCGTCCTGGGCGCGATCCTCTGGATCGCGATCGCGCTCTCGAGCCTCGCGATCGCGCGGCTCGTAGGGGCGGCCTAGCGCCGGGCGCCCCTGGTCGTATCCTCGCGCGCCAGGGCCGGGTTAGAATGGCGGGAAGTCTTACTTTCCCCTTTACTAGGACGGAGCATTCGAACGTGGCTGACGCGGTAGTCAAGGTAACCCTCCCCGAGATGGGCGAGTCGGTCACCGAAGGCTCCATCGTCGAGTGGCGCAAGCGCGTCGGTGACCAGGTCAACGAAGGCGACACGTTGGTCGACGTGACGACCGACAAGGTCGACGTCGAAGTACCGGCGACCGCCGCGGGTGTGATCACCCAGCTCTTCGGCAAAGAAGGCGACACGGTCGCGGTCGGTGCGCCGCTGGCCGAGATCGACACATCGAAAAACGGCAATGGGGCCGTCACCGCGACGGCTGCGCCGGCGACGAACGGTGCGCCCAAAGCGAAAGCAGCAAAAATCGTCGCGGTCACGCTGCCGGAGATGGGCGAGTCGGTCACCGAAGGTTCGATCGTCGAGTTTCGCAAGCGCGTCGGCGACCAGGTCAACGAGGGCGACACGATCGTCGACGTAACGACCGACAAAGTCGACGTCGAAGTGCCGGCACCGGCCTCGGGCGTGGTCACGCAGCTGTTCGGCAAGGAGGGCGACACGATTAGTGTCGGCGCAAAGCTGGCCGAAATCGAAGTCGGCGCTGCGGGTGCGCCCGCTGTGCGGGCTCCTGCGGATGACAACGCCAACCGTCACGCTGAGGTGCAGCGCGAAGCGCTGCCTCGAAGTGCGGGAACGAGCGAAGTCGCCGCCTCGCCGCAGGCGCGCCGCGTCGCGAACAAACTCGAACTCGATCTGGCTTCGATTCGCGGATCGGGTCCGAACGGATTGATCTTGCGCGGCGATGTTTCCGCCCAAGCGAATGGTGCGCGCAAACGCAGCGCACCCGGCGCGCCAACGAGCGCACCCGTACCGAGCGGTGCGAAGGTCACGCCGCTCAAGGGACCGGCCGCGGCGCTGACCGGCTACATGGAGCAGTCGCTGACGATTCCGACCGCGACGAGCTTTCGCACGCTGGCGGTCGACGTGCTCGATGCGCGCCGTAAAGAACTGAACAACGCGGTCAAAGCCGCAGGCCGCAGCGAGAAGATCTCGTTCACGCACATCATCGCCTACGCGATGGTGCGCGCCGCCGCCGAGATGCCGTTCATCACCTACAGCTTCCGCCGCGATCCCAGCGGCGCGCCGCAGCGGCTCGAGCCGGGCATTCATCTCGGCCTCGCGGTCGACTCCGAACGCAAGGACGGCTCGCGTTTCCTGATCGTGCCCGTGATCAAGAATGCCGACGCGCTCGATTTCGCAGGCTTTTACGCGAAGTACCAGGATCTCGTCGCCAAGGCGCGCGACAATAAACTCGGCGCCGACGATCTGCAAGGCGCGTCGTTCACGCTGACCAATCCGGGCGGCATCGGCACCGTCGCCTCTGTGCCGCGCTTGATGGCCGGGCAGGGCGCGATCCTCGCGACCGGCGCGATCGGCTATCCGCCCGGGTTTGCGAATTCGCCGGAGAGCGCGCTGCGTTCGCTCGGCGTCGGCAAAGTGATGCAGATGACGAGCACCTACGATCATCGCGTGATCCAGGGCGCGCAGTCGGGCGAATATCTGCGCCGTATCGATCAGCTCTTGCAAGGCGCGGACGATTTCTACGAAATGCTGTTCGCACAGCTTGGCGTGAAAGCCGGCCCGTTCGAGCCGCCCGCCGTTCGACAAGCTCAGGGTGACGGCGCCGCTTCGGCGCCGCAACAGCCGGTCGCGCCCAGCGACGAGATGTTGCGCGCGGTTGCGGCGGGGATGGCAATCGTCTCGGGCTATCGCACCCACGGACACCTGGCCGCGCATCTCGATCCGCTCGGCGCGGAGCCGATCGGTGATCCCAAGCTCGATCCGGCGACCTATGGTCTCACGCCCGCGCTGCAAGCCGCGATTCCCGCCTCGGTGCTCCACGTGCACGTACCCGGTGCGACGCTCGCGGACGTGCTTCCCAAACTGCGTGAGATCTACAGTTCGACGATCGCGTATGAATTCGAGCACATCTCGAATACCGAGCAGCGGCGCTGGCTGCGCGAAACGATCGAGAGCGGCGCAAGCCGCGTTTCGCTCTCGTCCGAGCGACAGGCGCGCGTGCTCCAGCGCCTGACCAAGGTCGAGACGTTCGAACGCTACATTCGTAAGATGTTTCTCGGCCAGAAAAGCTTCTCGGGCGAGGGGCTCGACATCATGGTGCCGATGCTCGAAGAGATTCTCGAGATGCTCGCGGACGAAGGCACGCCAAATGCCGTGCTCGGGATGGCGCACCGCGGCCGCCTGAGCGTGATCGCGCACGTCGTGAACATGCCGTACGAGGAGCTGATCGGTGAGTTCGAGGCGGCGCATCAACGCGGCGAGATGAGCACCGACGACGACGTCACCGGCGACGTGAAGTATCACCACGGCGCGACCGGCGTCTACGACACGTCGAGCGGCAAGCAGATCATGGTGACGCTGCAGCACAATCCGAGCCATCTCGAAGCCGTCGACCCGGTGGTGGAAGGGCGCGCGCGCGCGTTGCAGACCGATCGCAACGGCGCCGCTCCTTCGCTCGACGTGCGCAAGGCGGCGCCGATTCTCATTCACGGCGATGCGGCGTTCACCGGCCAGGGAATCATCTCGGAAGTTTTCAACCTGCAATCGCTCCCGGGCTACGCGACCGGCGGCACGCTGCACATCATCGCCAACAACCAGATCGGCTTCACCGCCGATACGCGCGATTCTCGCTCGACGCGCTATGCCTCCGACATCGCCAAAGGTTTCGATGCGCCGATCATTCACGTCAATGCCGACGACGTGGACGCCTGCATCTCGGCCGTGCATCTGGCCGAAGAGTTTCGCAAGCGCTTTGCACGCGACGTGGTGATCGATCTGATCGGCTATCGCCGCTTCGGTCACAACGAGCAGGACGAGCCCGCGTACACGCAACCGACGATGTACGAGAAGATCAAATCGCACCCGACCGCACGTGAGCTCTTCGCCAACAAGCTGATCGCGCAAGGCGTGGTGACGGCGGAACAGGCAAATGAAATGGTCGTCGAGGCGACCGCGCGTCTGCAAGAGGCGTACAAGAACGTCAAGGAATCCGAGGGCGGCAGCATGATCGAGAAGATCTCGCAGAACGCCCCGCTGCCGACCGCGACGCTGACGCCGATCACCAAGCAGCAGTTGCTGGAATGGTCCGACGACGTCGTAACCGTTCCGGGCGGCTTCACGATCAACAAGAAACTCGTCACGCAGTTCGAGCGCCGCAAAGCGACGATCGCCGAGAAGGGATTGGTCGATTGGGGCATGGCCGAAGCCCTCGCTTTTGCATCGCTCCTCGCCTCCGGGGTGCCGATTCGCCTCACCGGTCAGGACACGGAGCGCGGAACGTTCAGCCATCGCCACGCGGTGCTGCACGATCCCTCGCGCGACGCCGAATATATTCCGCTGCAGCACGTCGGCGCGGCGAAAGCGAGCTTCGAAATCCACAACAGCCCGCTCTCGGAATATGCGGCGCTGGGCTTCGAGTACGGCTACGCCGCCGCCGTGCCGAAGTCGCTCGTGCTTTGGGAAGCGCAGTTCGGAGACTTTGTCAACGGCGCGCAGATCATCATCGACCAGTTCATCGCGGCCGGACAGGCGAAGTGGGGGCAAACCTCGCGTCTGACGTTGCTGCTCCCACACGGTTACGAAGGCCAGGGGCCCGAACATTCCAGCGCCCGGCTCGAGCGTTTCCTACAACTCGCCGCCGAAGGCAACCTGCGCGTCGCGTATCCGTCGAACGCGGCCAATTACTTCCATCTCTTGCGCGCCCAGGCGAGTTCACCCAATCCGGTACCGCTCGTCGTCATGACACCCAAGTCGCTGCTGCGCGCCGAGGCCGCCTCGGGTTCGATCGACGAAATGGCGAGCGGCACATTCAAGCCCGTTATCGACGATCCGAACGTGAGCGACAAGAGTAAGATCGAACGCATCCTGCTCTGCTCCGGCAAGATCTACTACGATCTGATCGGCTCGGAACTCTATCCAAAGATGAAGAAGACGGCGATCGTGCGCATCGAGCTGCTTTCGCCGATGCCTTCGCAAGAGATCAACGCGCTGCTCGACACTTATCCAAACTTGAAATCATTGGTGTGGGTGCAAGAGGAGCCGAAGAACATGGGCGCACGTGCGTACGCGCGCCGGCGTCTGCTCGAGAAGTTGAAAAAGCCGCTCGACATCGGCTACGCCGGACGCGGCTATCGCGCCTCTCCCTCGGAAGGGTATCCCGGCGCCCACGCCGTCGAGCAAGAGCGCGTCATCAAGATGGCGCTCACCGAATAATGGCGAGCATTCGCAAGGAGGTTCCGCCGGGGCCGCTCGGAGGCGCTTAGGCGACCGTCGTTTGCGCTGGGCCGGCCGATAGCATCACGGCCGAAATCGCCGGTAACCAAGTAAGCGTGAGCGCGCCCGCGACCGATATACTACCAAGGGATCGAAGGGTGAGCTTCACACCGATCTCCTTCTGCGTATGTCTGGGTGCGCGTACGTGTGGCTAACCGTCGTCTCCTCCGAGGTGAGTCCATGAGCGCATTCCGCGACAGCGCACACGCACGCGAAGTACTGGAGCCCTTCTTCAAATATGAAGCGGAGGTCGAGGACCCGTTTTTCGGCGGGAATGGTGTGATCATCGCATACACGTTGAAAGACCCGGTTATCCGGATCGTGCTCGACACGACGTGCAAGCCCGAGCCGGGCCATCGCTACGACGTGTACGTCGACGATCCGAACGCGCCCAAGCCGACCGTCGAACTCTTCATGCGCGCCGACACCTTCGATGCGCTCTACCGCGGCGAAATGTCGCCGAGCGATCTGATGAAAGGCCGCGCAAAGGCGGTCGGTGATCTTACCGCCTCGATGCGGCTGCTCCCGGCGATGGCCCGAGCGATTCCGCGTTACAAGAAGTACCGGAAAGAACACGGTTAGAGTCCCATTGCCTCGAGCAACTCCTCGATGCGGTCGCCGCTGGCGAAAAGCGGGCGACCGTCGGACGAGATAAAACCTTCGGACCGCATGCGAGCGTAGAGCGCGAGCAGATCGTCGTAGTAGCCGTCGTTATTGAGCAGCCCGATCGGCTTGTCGTGGACGCGGAGCTGACGCCACGTCAGAATTTCGTGGAACTCGTCCATCGTTCCGTATCCGCCCGGCAGCGCGATGAACGCGTCGCTCAATTGCGCCATCAACGCCTTGCGCTCGTGCATCGTGTCGACTACGTGTAGGCGCGTAATGCCGTCGTGCGCCACTTCGCTGCTTGCCATCGTGCGCGGGATGACGCCGATGACTTCACCGCCGCGCGCCAGCATCGCGTCGGCGACCGATCCCATCAGACCCACGCGGCCGCCGCCGTAGACGATGCCGTAGCCGGCCTGCGCCAACGCGCCGGCGACCTCCGCCGCGAGTGCACGGTAGCGTTCGTCCTTGCCGGCGTGGGCGCCGCAAAAGATACAGACTCGAGCCATGGAATTGCATTTCATGCCCAAACCCGGGATGCCCGCCGACGGCGTCATCCGCGTCGCGCGCGAGCGCCGCCGAGCCAGCGTCGTCAGCTTGGTGCATGGCCTGGCGCCGGCGGAGGCCGACGAGATCGCCAAAGCGCTCAAGCGCCACTGCGGCACGGGAGGGACCAGCAAAAACGGCGTGGTGGAAATCCAAGGCGACCACCGCGAGCGTATCGTTGCATGGTTTCTCACACAAGGCCGACGTGCCAAGATCGCTGGGGGTTGATCGAATTGAAGCGTTTTTCTCTTTTTGTCGCAGCGGCGTACGCGATCTACGGATTCGCGCCCGCATCGGCGGCGCAGCTGCCGCATTCCATGTTCACGATCGCGAGCGCGCTCGCCGTCGATACCACGAACCACACTGCCACGCTGCCGCTTTATCGCGGCCGTCACGACGGCATGACCGTGTGGTACATCATTACCGACGCGTCGGACGCCGGTGTGGCCAGGCGTTTCGGCGTAAACTTTGCGCCAAGCCTGGCTTCGATCGGTGCCGCCGCAACGCAGCGGGCGATCAAAAATTCCGACGGCACGTACACCTTCGAAGACGCGCCGGACTTCAGCGCCGCGCGCACGTACATCGCCGGACCGGCCGGATTCCCGCCGCAGTCGGCAACGCCCGGCGGAAACGCCGATCGTGAATACTCGCCGTTCGTTCGCGCGCAAGGAATCGCGGGCGTGCTCAACGCCTCGATCGTCGCGACCGGCGATGGACCGTTCGACGTGACCACGCACGGCAACACCGAGGATCGCGTGCTTGCGATCGATACGGCGAAGAAAACCGTGACGGTTGCGCTCGCGCGCGGCTTCTTCGACGACAAACCGGTCTACTATCTGAGCCCGGAAGCCTCGGATGCGGGAGCGGCCGCCGTCGAGCGTGCGACCTACACGCCGAATCTGGCGAAGGCCGCCTCGAGCGCCCAGATTCCGATCGGCGTCGTCGTCGACGGACCGCAGACCGGCGATGCGCCGCAGGGGCTGGCCTATCTCTCGCTGCGCACGCCGCTCGGCGAGGATGCAACGCTCGCGAGCGCCGCGAGCGTGGGTTCGCCGTTCAATCTGCTCTCGGTCGCACCGGACTTGGCCCATCCCTACGCGGCCAACGCGTACGCCCCGCTTTGGAATGCGATGGTCGTAACCGCGCCGCAGAGCACGCGATTCACCAACTACGGGGAAGTGGCGGCGCAGGCCAAACCGGCCGGCTTCGTGGTGAACTGCCCGGTGGTGGCCTACGGTGAACTAAGTTATTAGTTGACAAGACGGCGCGCTCGGGGTATTCTGCTCTTAAAGAATTAGGAGTTAGGAGATCCGCGCATGCCCCGTCGCCCTTCGCCCACGCTCACCGAGGCCGAGCTCCGCGTGATGGAGGTGCTCTGGCGCCTCGAACGCGCGACCGTCGCCGAGGTGACCGAAGCCCTCCCGCCGCCGCCGATCGCGTATAACAGCGTGCTCACCACCCTGCGCATCCTCGAGCAGAAGGGGCATGTCGCGCACGAAGAGGCTGGGCGCGCGTTCGTCTATCGCCCGTTGATCGCGCGCGAGCGCGCCGCGAGCAGCGCCGTCAAAAACGTCGTTGAGAAATTTTTTGGAAACAATTCGGGCGAACTGGCACTACGATTGATTGAGTCCGAGCGGCCCTCGGACGAGGAGCTTGCCCGGTTGCGTTCGTTGATCGAACGTTACGAGGAGAAGTAGCCCGCATGAATCCCTCGCTTTTCGACCTCATTGCCCGCGGCGCGCTCGTCGTTCTCGTCAACAGCCTCTGGCAGGGAATTGCAATCGCCGGGCTTACCTGGCTCGCGCTGCACGTATTTCGTAAAGTGAACGCATCGACGCGCTACGCGGCGTGGACGCTCGCACTGGCCGCAGTCGTCGTGATTCCGGTGGTGACGAGCGTGACGCATATCGTGTATGAACGCGCGAGCGCGCCGGCCGCAGCACCGGTGCCGACGCAGACGGTCAGCACGCACGCAGCGGCGCCGGCGCATGCAGCAGCGCCCAGCTTCGCACCCGCCGCCAAGACGATTGCGTTGCCGAGCGCGCCTCGAGTGACGGTCAACCCGCCGTCGATCGCGACCGCGGCGCTCTTCGGGCTCTGGGTGCTTGCCGCGCTCGCGCTGGTGGCTCGCCTCGTCGTCGCATTGACGCGGCTCGAACGTCTCAAACGAGACTCTCTTCCGCTCGGGCTCGAGTATCGCGACAAGCTGGTGCAGTGGCAGCGCTTGAGTTCCCGCGATCGCGACGTGCGCATCTGCGTCACCGATGCGACCGAGGTGCCGGTCGCGGTCGGCTTGTTCGACGCGATGGTGCTCTTGCCGCAGCACTTGCTGGACCGGCTCGGGCCGGACGAGATCGACCAAATCAGTCTGCACGAGCTCGCGCATCTGCTTCGCCACGACGATTGGACGAACGGCTTCCAACGTGTGATCACCGCCCTCCTGTTCTTCAATCCCGCGGTGTGGTTCATCGCGCGGCAGATGGACGTGGAACGTGAAGTCGCCTGCGATGATTACGTACTCGAATTGACCGGCGCGGTGCGCTCGTATGCGTTCTGTCTGACCAAGATGGCCGAGATGACGGCGTGGCCGCACCAGCCGCTCGCGGCGCCGGGCGTCTTCACGACGCGCAAGAACATCTCGATTCGTATCGAGCGGCTCCTGCGCACGGGCCGCGCGATCGGATCCTCGATCTCGCCCGCAACCGGCGTGGCGGTAGCAATCGGTTTGATTGCCGGCTACGTGCTGGCGCGCGCGTTCACACCGGTGGTTGCATTTGCACTGCCGGCCCTTCCCGCAATCGCAAGCGCACCGTTGAAGCCGCTGCCGCACCCGGCGGTTACGGCGAAGGCGCCGCGTGTCGCGGCCGAGGTGATGGCGAGCCCGCGCCCCCGGAAACGCCCCGAGGTCGTGATGACGACCAGGCCGCTGACCGTCACGATGCCGGCGACCGGCTACACCGTACCGAAGATAACCATCACGGTTCCGAGCGTCAAGGTCACGGTGCCGCACGTACGCGTTGCCGCTGCCGACGTTACCAAGGGGTTCAACTGCTCCGGTTGCGACTTCTCGAAGCAAAGCCTCGCCGGAAAGAATTTCGCGGGTTCGAATCTCTCGGGAACCGATTTCAGCCACAGTGACCTGCGCGGCGCCAATTTCGACGGCGCGAATTTGAGCGGCGCAGACTTCGAGGACGCGGATCTGCGAAACGCGTCGCTCGTCGGCGCCGACCTGAGCGGCACGAACCTCGATCACGCGCGGCTCGAGGGCGCGAATTTCGACGACGCCAACTTGAGCGGCGCCGATCTCGACCCGCGCAGCCTCTCTCCGTCGCAATTGCGTGCATATCTCCCGCATTGCCGCGGCTGCGACCTCGAGCGTACGAACCTGAGCGGCGTCGACCTGAGCGGGATCCATCTGACCGGCGTGGATCTGCGCCATGCCGATCTGCGCGGTGCGAACTTGAGCAACGCGGTGTTCAACGGTGTCGACTTCTCCGAAGCCGATCTTCGCGGTGCGCTCACCAAGGGAACGCAATTCATCGGTTGTGACTTTTCCGGAGCCCGACTCGGCAATCCTTAGCTAATCTTTCACTTCCTCTCGTGACCACGGACGCACGTCCCCGGGCATCGTTTTGCCCTCGTGCGCAGCAAGAAAGGCAGAGCGACGACATGACCTCGCAATTTCGGATCCTGGTTCTGGCAGGGGCGCTGATGGGCGCATCGATCGCCATCGTCGGAGCGCAAACGTCATTCCCGGCACGCTGCACCGGATGCAACCTATCCCAGATGAATTTACACGGCGCGGATTTGCGCGGCGTAGACTGGGTGGGGACGAACCTGCGCGACAGCAATCTGAGCGATGCGGATCTGCGAGACGCGCGCCTGACCGGCTCGAATCTGAACGACGTCGATCTGCGCGGCGCCGATCTGCGGGGCGCGAAGTTCGTAGGTGCAAACCTTCGCAGCGTGCGGTTGGCCGGCGCGCGGATCGATGGTGCGATCTTTACCGGCGCGAACTTGCCGAATGTCGATCTTCGCGGAATGGATCTGACCGGTGCGGGCTTCGTCGGCACCAACTTCAGCGGCGCAGATCTGACGAACGCGCGCTTCGACGGCGACGACATGGTCGGAGCGGACATGGGCGACGCGCGCGTCGACGGCGCCTCCTTTCGCAACGCTTGGGTCTGCGCGCACAACACCGACAACTTCGACGGCGTGACGATTCAGCGCGGGATCGTGTGCATCGATCTGCGCGGAGCATCGGTGCGCGGCGCGGTATTCACCGGAGCGCAGTTGTGCGATCGTACCGCCGATCGGGGGCGAGCGTGCATGACGGTCGGCGCGGCGGTGCTCCGCGATGCTTCACATAACGCACTCGACGGAGCCGTCTTGCCGTGATCGCACCGGTGCTCGCGTTGATCAGCACGTTCGCCGTGCCGACGGCGCCGCCCGCGGCGCACCTCAGTTTGAGGTGGGACGTGAACTCAGCGCGGCCTGCTCGAGATGAGACCGACGTCTACGTGTGGAGCGACGGGAAGTTTCTCTACGTGCGCTTCGACGCGGAGCAAAGCACTCCGATCGTGGCGACGCAGCACGTCGACGATACGGTAAGCGGCGGCAGCAACTTCAACGGCGGCCTCGCCTGGAGCGACGACGCGGTGTGGGTCGATCTCTGGCCGACCGGCCCGGCCGGGTTCCAGTATCAGTTCGAATCCAATCCGATCGGCGCGCACAACGAGGCTTCGACCGAGAACGCGAATTTTTCGCCGCACTGGCAAACGCACGGCAAGCTCACCTCCGACGGCTACACAGTCTCGATGGTGATCCCCCTCGCGGTCATTCACGGCGCGCACGCCGGCAAATGGCGGCTCCAATTCGTGCGGTACGTCCGCACCACCGGAGCGCTCGACGTTTGGTCGTACGATACGGCGCAAACGAATCCGGACGATGCCGCCCGCGCGGGTACCGCAGATTTCCCGCTGGTCGCGCGCGCGCCGCTGCCGAAGCCGCGCGTCGCCCCGTACGCGCTGGCCGAAGGAGCAAGCCGCACGATCGGCGGCGCCACCTCGCGCGTCGGCATGGATTTCTCGATCCCGGTAGCGCAGACGGCGTCCTTCTTCGGGACCTTTCACCCGGACTACTCGAACGTCGAACTCGACCAGCAGTCGATTTCACCGACCGTTTTCCAACGCACCTACAGCGAAGTGCGGCCGTTTTTCACCCAAGCGGCGAGTTACTACGACGCTTTCAACTGCAACGTGTGCAACGGCTTCCGCACGACGCTCTACACGCCGGCGATCCCGACGCCGCGCGAAGGCTATGCGTTCGAAGGCCGCCAGGGTGAGTTCGGCTTGGCAGCCTTCGACGCGATCGGCGACGACCGCACCGACGCCGCGGCGGCGCTGAACTACATGTCGCCCAACACGCACTGGAACGCCGCCTTCCAACACGTGCTGACGGATTTGCCGGGCCTTACCGACGCGACCAGCCAAGGGGGGTTGAGTTGGTGGAACGGCAAGTATCTGAGCGCGTACCTCAACGATGCGCAAGAGACGGGCGCGCTCGTGACCGATCCCTCGCAGGGAAACTGGATCGACGGCGGCGGCGGCTGGGGCAACCAGCACTTCGCGCTCTTTGGGTCGATGCGCAAGGTCGGGAGCCAGTTCAATCCGGTTGACGGCTTCGACTCGCATCCCGGCCTCGCCGGCTACGGCGTCTACTCGGCGCGGGTGTGGACCTTCGACGGAAACGACAAGCTTCTCTCAGCCGGTATCGACGTTTTTCGCGACAGCTACGCGGGCGTCGCGTACGGACAAGCGCAGAGTGATACGCAACTGCTTCTCGACGTGCTGACCAAGAGCACGTGGGACCTGCAGCTCTTTACCGGATCGGACTATTGGCGCTTCGGCCCCACGCTCGAGCCGGTCTCGCAGAGCGCAGGTTTCAGTGTGACATTTCACAGCGGCACGCAGAACAACATGAGCAACTTCCCCTCGCACGGGTCGTCGGCCACGCCGACGCAGATCCAATACTACACGGGACGCTATGGTCTCGGACGGCTCGATACGTGGTATCGCACGACGACGATGCGCGTCGGCTCACGCGGGTTGCTGACGTTTACGGTCGACAGCACCCAGCAGTGGATGGACGGCAAAGCGCCCGATAACGCCCAGTGGTTCGACGACGTGAGTTACAGCTATCAAATCGACCGCGATTCGTCTCTCGCGATCGGCGTACGGCGGATCACCGGAATGCCTCCCGATCCGAACGGCGGCGGCGATTGCGAAGGCGTGTGCGCGAACGTGTCAGTCGCCTATCACCTGCGCTTGCGTGATTACGAGTTCTACCTCGCGTACGGCGATCCGAACACGCTCACGACCGTCCCACAGGCGATCTTCAAAGTGATTTTTTACGCGGGGGCGCAGAAGGGGACATGAACGGCTGTGCGGCGATCGATGTGGGGTTCGGGCAGGTGGCAACGGGACGCGTTTCCTGCGGCGTTTTGATGACGGTCGTATCGAGTATCCAGCAGCTCTTGTTCAGCGAGCAATAGCAGAGCTTCAGACCAATGGTGTGGCGTTTCATCGTGTCGATCGGCGCTCCGGGCAGTTCCATCCGGATCAGCGTCATCGAATCGCCGGGTCGTATCGTGGTGCCGGGCCCGAGGGAAGACGTTGCGATCGATCCGGTGAAGGGCTTGCCCGCGAGAACGTCAGCGGTTTTCTGCTCAAAGTACGCGCGCGTCTTTTGATCCCGCAGCAACGCGTGAAAGAAGTCGCCCCAACCCGGAACGTTCTTGCCGTCAACGATGAGCTGCGCCGATTGCACGAGCGCGGGGCCGAGGCCGTCGTTCACGACGCGCAGGCTCAGACCGGTCGGCGACATACCACTGTCGGAGCTTATGTACGGCCAGATCGTAGCCGCGTACTGCTGACCGATCACATGTGTTTGATACACCAGCGTCGCTGCAGTCAGCGCGCTGACGAGCAGCGCGGCAAGCGCGATGAAGAAGTCGAGGCGAAACGCCTTCTCCGTCATGCAAGAACGAGTTCGTCGGCGGCGTCGCCCGCCCTACGCAGGGCTTCGCGGATCATTTCGTCCTGGATTTCCTTGACCGCCCAGCGCGCCTGCGCTTGCGGCGAGAGTTTGTCGATCGGGTCGAAGTACACGAACGCTTTGTTCTTCTTGACCGCCGGCGCGGTGTAGACGCAGATGCCGTTCTCGCGATCGTAGTAGTCGAACGAATGGATGTCGCGCTTGCCTCCGCCGCCCGGCGCGTCGCAAATGAAGAGCGGTGTATTGTAGCCGGCGGTCGCGCCGCGGACGAACTTCTCGATGTCGATCGAGGTCTGCACGGTGGTTCGCAGCTCCTCCACGCCTTTGACCATGTCGTGCATATAGACGTAATACGGATGGACGTTGACATATTCGAGCCGTTTCACCAGCAGCGCCATCCGCTCGGGCGTATCGTTGACGCCGCGGATCAGCACCGATTGATTGCGTACGAAGATCGCGCGTTCGAAGAGCAGGCGCAGCGCTTTCTCGGTAATCCACGTGATCTCTTCGGGCGCGTTGAAGTGCGTGTGCAGTACGACGTCCTTGCCCATGCCGCGCCCGCGCTCGACGACGCCGGTGAGCGCGTCGAGCCACGCTATATCGGTCATCAGCTTCATCGGCATGATCGCCGGGCCTTTGGTGGCGAAGCGCATGCGGCGCACGTGCGGAATGTCGAGCAGCGCATTGCCGATCAGCGCGATATTCTTGGGCGGAAGCTGATATGCGTCGCCGCCCGAGATCACGATGTCTTCGAGCTCGGGGCGCTCGCTGATGTACTGGAACGCATCTTCCCATTGTTTGGGCGTCTTGGCGAGCGCGACCTTATCGACGTTTTCCGTGTCGGGACCGATCGCGTAACTGCGCGTGCAGAAGCGGCAGTAGACCGGGCAGGTATTCAGCGGAAGAAAGAGCGCTTTGTCGACGTAGCGATGCACGAGGCCCGGCACCGGCGAATCGGCCTGTTCGTGCAGTGAATCCAGCGTGAGGCGCGGATGGTCGGGCAAGAGGGCCGACGCGAGCGGGACGAATTGCCGGCGAATCGGATCGTTCTCCGGGTCGTTCCAGTCGATCAGCGCGAGCGCGTAGGGAGAGACTCGTACCGCCATCGGCGCACGGGCAAATCCGGCCTCGACGTCGGCGAAGAACTCGCTCGAGACCAGATCCTTGATCGTCGCGAGCAACTCTTGCGGCGTCTTCACCGCGTTTTTCTGTTGCCACAAGTGATCGAGAAACGTGGCTTCACCGATCTCGCGGTAAGCAGGCACGTGGCGCCAGAATTCACCTTGCTTGAGCTGCCGGTACTCGAATTGCGACGGCGCAGCCGGAGGTTTGAGGTGGGTGATCGGGGTCATGCGTCAGGGTCCTTCGTGGGTGCCGAATTTTTCGTTGAAGTACGTGTGGATTGCCGGGTTGTCGCGCAACGTTTGCAGGGCGACGTCGGCGTGGCCGCGCGCGTAGCCGTTGCCGACGATCATCGTGACGTCCTTACCCACGCCCTCGGCGCCGAGCGCGGCGGCCGTGAACGAGGTCGACATCGAGAAGAAGTAGACGGTGCCGCCGTCCTTCGTGCAAAGGATCGAGCTGAGTTCGGTGCCCGGGACGTTGACGCAGTTGATCGTGATATCCGCGAGCTGCGGAACGACGGCGGTGAAACGTTCGCAGAAGTCGAGCGTGTCGCGTGCGTCGGCGGCGACGAACGCGTCGACGAAACCATGGTCGATCAAGAGGCGCGCGCCGGCGGTGGCATCCGACGGTGCGACGCCGACCACCAAACCCTGCGGACCGACACCGGCCCGCGCTTGCGCGCAGCAGAGCATGCCGCTTTTGCCGTCGGCGCCCAGCACCGCAACCGTTGCTCCTGGTTTGCAGAGGCGCCGCACTTGGGCCGGCGCGCCGGCGACGTCGAGTACGGCCAGCGCCACGTTTTCGTCGATGTCCTCCGGCAGCTTGGCCCATAGCCCGGATTCGAAGAGCACGGCTTGGCCGCGAATCCAAATCCGGCCGGTCGGTACCTCGACGCGTTCGATCGATTCAATGAAGAGCGGGGTGAGCGTGAGCGAAACCAGCGAGGCGATCCGCTCCCCCGGACGCAGCGGAATGCGGCTGCGCAACGCTTTTCCGACCTCGCGCACCTGTCCGATGAACATGCCCCCGCTTCCGGTTACCGGGTTATGCTGTTTGCCGCGCTCGCGGACGATGCCGCGCACGTGATCGGCGATCTGCGCGCTCTTGCCTTCGCAGAAATCGGCGATCTGCTTGAACGACGCCGAGTCGATGTTGAGCACGTCGACATCGCACAGGATCTCATTCTCGAACGCGACCGGCGTGTTGTCGATCTTCCACGCGTTCTGCGGCATCGCTCCGGGCGGATTGATGACGCGGTGCGCGCCCAGCGGATGGACGCGGCGCTTGGCAGCGGCGTTCACGACACAACCGCTATTCCGCCGCGTTCGAACGGCGTCGAGAGAACGATCGTCGTTTTGGTGCGCGCCATGCCGGGCAGCGCTTTCAAGCGTGAAAGCAGCTCGTCGAGGTGCGCTGTCGAGCGCGTCATCACCTTGCACACGAACGACTCTTCGCCCGCGACCGAATGCACCTCGCAAACCTCCGGCATCTCGCTGAGCGCCCGGGTGAATTGTTCGTACGCCGCGTCCGGCGTGGTGTAGCAGCTCACGAACGCGATGAGCTCCAGACCCAAGCGGCGTCCGTCGAGTTGCGCGCTGTAGCCGCGGATATGCCCGCGCGCTTCGAGCCGCTTGACGCGATCGTGGACGGCCGGCGGCTTCAAGCCGACCAGCATCCCCAGTTCGGCGAAGGTCGAGCGTCCGTTGCGCTGAAGAGCCTCGAGAAGCGCGAGGTCGAGTTGATCGAGGTCGTCGGATACAATCATATTCGCCAAAGTCGCATTTTCTGCCGCAAGATATTCGGCGTTTTGACTATAGCAGCATCGATCCGTTCATTCAACCTGCTCCTGACGCTTGCCCTGCTCGCTGCCTGCGCCAAAACCGGCGCGCCCGCGGCGGCGCCGCCCGGCGTCGTGCGATTCGACCTTGCCAAAGACCCGACGACCCTGAACCCGCTCTTCATTCAACCGGACGCGTCCTTGGCCGACGCGCAGGTCGCGCGCCTGGTCTATGAGCCGTTCGTCGATCTCGATGCGCACGGCCACCCGGTTCCGGTGCTCCTGACGCGGATTCCGAGCCGCGCGAACGGCGATCTCTCCGCCGACGGGCGCACGATCGTGTACCACCTGCGCCGCAACGTGCGCTGGAGCGACGGCTCGGCGCTCACCAGCGCCGACGTGCTCTACACGCTCCGCGAAATTCTCGATCCGCGCAATCCGGTGCGCACCCACGAAGGTTACGAATTGATCGATCGCGCGAGCGCGCCCGATGCGCACACGGTCGTGCTGCATTTGCGCCGCGCGTGGGCGCCGGCGGTGCTGACCTACTTCTCGTACGGCATCATTCCGCAAGTCGTGCTGCCTGCCCACCTTCCGCTCGCGCGCGTGCCGGCGGTCGGCGACGGTCCGTTCGATTTCGTTTCGTGGTCGCACGGCAACATGCTGACCTATCGCGCCAACCCGCTCTACTGGCGCGGCAAGCCCGCGATCGATCGTCTCGAAGTACGCATCGTCCCCGATACTTCGACCAATCTGCTTCTTCTGCAATCCGGCGCGCTCGACTGGAACCTCATCGCGCCGGCGCAGCGTTCGATCGCGGCGCGCGATCCGGACGTGCGTCTCTACTCAACCCCGACCGCGGTGATCGCCGCGCTCGTTTTCAATACCGCACGCGCTCCCCTCGACGACGTTCGCGTGCGGCGCGCGATCGCGATGTCGATCGATCGCGGACTGATCAGCGCGAAGATCACGCTGGGCGCCTATCCCGTGACCGACATGCTGCAGCCGCAGTTCTCGTGGGCGTACGATCCGGCGATTCACGAGCCGGCATACGATCCGCACGCTGCCGACGCGCTGCTCGACGCTGCGGGATGGAAACGCGGGCCGAGGGGCATGCGTGAACGCGGCGGCGTGCCATTGCGTCTGACGTACGTGCAGTTTCCCGAATCGGTCACGGGGGTGCACGTTGCCGCTGCGGTTCAGGCCATGCTGCGCCGACGCGGCATCGACGTCTCGGTCGAGAGCATCAGCAACGCCCAGCTCTTTCTTCCGGTCTCCGGAATCCTCGCGGCCGGCCGGTTCGACCTCGCCTACGTGCCGTTCACGATGGGTGCCGATCCGGACGATTCGGACGTCCTTGCGTGCAAAGCTCCCTCGAACTACATGCGCTGGTGCGACCCGCGTGTCGATGCGCTCGAACGTGTCGCATTGGCGAGCGTCTCGCAGCAGCAGCGACGTCGCCTCTACGGCGAGATCGCGCGGCGCGTCGCGGCGCAGGTGCCGCTACTCTATCTCTTCAACGCGCGCTACGTCTACGCGTATCGCGACCGGCTGCACGGCTTTGCTCCCAACGCGTTTCTGCCGACATGGAATGCATGGGCGTGGAAGACGTAGCCAATGCCGAACGGGTTGCGATCGTCGCGGTGCACGGCGTTGCCTCGCATCCCCGTTATGAGTTTCAGGACCAAGTCGCCGCTGATCTCTGCGCTCGCCTGAACGAGCGCGACGGCGCCGAGGCCTACGGACTGGCGGTGATCAACCCGCGCGGCGTGCTCGAGCCGGGGCAAGACGACCCGTTGCCGACGACCACGCGCGTCCTGCGAAAGGGCGACGACTTCGCCGATCCCAAGGCGACGTTCTACGACGTCATCGAAGCGTATTGGAGCCCGATCGACAAAGGGGCGACCAATTGGTTCTTGGTCCTGCAGTGGATTCTGCAATCGGTCTTCGCGCCGTTCAACACCACGGCGCGCATTCGCGCGCCGTTCTGGAAACAGTTCTTCGACTACAGCTTTATCGGCGGGGCGCTGGTTCTCGCATTCGTGCTCTTTGGACTCTCGATCACCGCCGTGTGGCTCTCGGCGATCCAGGTTTTGACGATCACCGGTTTGATGACGCATTCCAGCGTCGGCGAAGCGCTGACGGTTCTCAACGCGAACGCAGCGGCTCCGGGCGGAGCGCGCGTCAAGATCGTCGTGTGGCTTTTGGTGGGCATCGTCGGTGCGTTTCTGGTGGGCCAAGCACTGGCGGCCATCGTCAAGACCTGGATGCAGCGCGGGGCGTTGCGGGACAATCGCGCCGCGATTTGGCACCGCGCGCTCGCAATCGGCATCCTGGTCGTCCTCGGCGGCGTGCTGATCTATCTCATGGCGGTCGCCAAGTTCCCGCGAGGCTCGATGGGTTGGTCCGGGATCGGCTTGCTGGTCGGGATCTTTCTCGCGTTTCAGATCGGCTATGCGCTGCTGATCGATTTCATCGTCGGATTCTTCGGCGACGTGCAAGTCTACACGACCCGCGATGAAAACGACGCGAAGTTCTACGCGCTGCGCGACGCGATCTTGGATACCGCCGTGACGGCGATCCTGCGCGCGGTCACGCCGGCGCGCAACGGCGGATACCACTACGACCGCGTGATCGTGCTCTCGCACAGCCTCGGCGGTACGATCGCCACCGATGCGATCACGCGGCTCAAACAGGCATGCGAACAGGGTGCGCTCGACGCAGCCGCCTACGGTAAGGTTCGCGCTTTCGTCATGTTGGGCTCGTCGCTCGAGAAGACCCGCTACTTCTTCAACGTCGCCGGCACGACACCGTCGGTATCCTATGAAGAGTGGCGCGGCAAGGCGTTCGAGAAGATTTTCAGCGCCGACGAGTCATTGCTCGAGCAGGAATCGGCATCGACGATTTTCTGGGCGAACTACTGGTACTTCCAGGATCCGATCTGCAACGAAATCAGCTCGTATGCAGACGTCTGCCGTAATGAGGAAGGGAGCCGTCACATGACGCCGCTCCATCCGCTCATTCACTCGGACTATCTCGACGATCCCTGGGTGTGGTTTTCATCGAAAGACGGTTCGCATTTGGGACTGCTCGACATCGTTGCGCCGGTACGACAACGTGTCATCCCGAGCGCCGTCGAGGGACTGGCGTAACGCCGGTGGTGCTCAGAACCCCCTGATCTTTTTACGCAGCCAGCGCTTGTGCTGGTCGGCCACGCGGGTCCACAGGGCTTCGCTGCGATCGATCTTCAGGGCGAAATACTCGCGTAGAATGCGCGTGAAGGACTCGTGCGACGACGCGGACTCTTCGTTCATCTGCTTCGGCGAGAAGATGCGCAGCGCGGCATTGGTCAACGTCACCATGCCGTCCTCGCGCAGCTGCGCGCAGACCAGCGTCTGGACGAAGGGCGATTCGCTGGTCGTTGCCAGGCTTCGGTTCGCGGCTTCGATCGTCTCGGCGCCGGCGTTATCGCCGCTGAAATCATAGGTGGCTCCGTTTTCGCGATGATTGTAGAAGCGCCAGAATTTCCCGTGATTGGTCAGCTTGAAATCGAAGCGCCCGTCGTTGAACGTTCCTTCTTGGAGCGGCGTCGGATTCAAGAATCCGTTACCGAAACCCACGTCGGCCAGATACGGCTCGTCGAGATGCACGAAGAGCGCAACGTGGTTGATCGGCGTGCCCTCCACCGGCTTGGTGCGGCCGACGGTTGCACCGATCACGTCGACGCGTAGGCCGATCTGGCGCAAAACCCACGCGAAGAGCAGGTTGTGCTCGAAACACCAGCCGCCGCGCTCGCGTAGGACGATCTTTTCGAAAATGGCGTCGTGCTCGATCGGCGGCACGAGGCCGAGCTGCACGTCGATATTCTCGAACGGAATCGCGAGCAGATGCGCTCGGTGCAAATTGTGGAGCGTCGTGCGGGTGGGTGAAAGCGGTCCGCCGTAACGGATGCGCCGCAGATACCGGTGGAGTTTGAGCGACATCGCGGTTAATGGGGGATGGCGATCGTGTAGGCGCCGCCGGCGCCGAGAAAAAGCGGCGCCGCCGCACGGCCGTCGCGATCGACCCGCACCAGTGCGTTGTCGCGGTGCAGGATCACCAGCGCGGCGGAGCCGTCGCGCAGCCACTGCACGTCGAAGGGCTGTCCGCCGACGGTGATGGCCGGCTGCGCCGTATTGGTCGCGAGATCGATCGGCGTGAGCGTGGTCGTCGCATAATTCGTCACATAGGCGAGCGTACCACTCGGATCGACCGCGACGGTTTGCGGCTCGACCCCGACCGGCACCTGCGCGATGACGCGACCGCTCGTCAGATCGACGACGCTGACGTCATTGCTGCCGTTATCGGCGACATAGAGCGTCCGGCCGTTCGGGGAGAGCGCGATTCCGGCCGGCCGCTCCCCTACCGGAATCGGCGTCAGTGTGCTCATCGTGCGCAGGTCGACCGGCACGATCGCGTTCGCGCCTTGGTCGCTGACGTAGAGGCGCGAGCCGTCCGGCGCGATCGCGATCGAACGCGGTCCGCTGCCGACCGCGAGCGGTTTTCCGGCGCGCAGCGTGCGCGTGTCGATCGGCTGGATCGTGCCGTCGTCGTAATTGGCGATCCAGACCGTCGTGCCGTCCGGCGTGATCGCGGTCCCGTTGGGCGAGTTTCCAACCGCAACCGTCGCGATGACGCGGCCGGCGACCGTATCGATCACGCTTACCGACTTGGCGGCGCGGTCGGCGATAAAGTAACGGCGATCGTCGGGCGTGAGAACGCCGTCGCGCGGTTCGTCGCCTACGCTTATCGGTGCGCCTAAACCGCCGGTGCGCGGGTCGTACGGCATCACGGTATCGTCGAAGCGGTTCGCGATCCATGCGAGCGGCAGCACGTCGCCGTCCTGCTGCGCTCGTACGTCGACGCTCGCCGGTTGCAGCTGCGCACCGCGATCGTCGACCGCGGTGATATCGACGTCATAGAGTCCGCCGGCTCCCGCCGCCATGACGAGCGAAACGCCGTGCCGCGCATGACCGTCCAGTGTGAGCGTTCCCGCCGGCGGTGTGACCGAGAGCCCGGCTTGCGTTGCTAGTCTCCACGTTACCGACGCCGGCGTCGCACCGGTGTTTTCAAACGTCACGGTTACCGATGCGTTGCTGCCGCCAGGCGTCAGCGCGACGGCGGCATCGGATACCGTCATGCGCACGGGTGTCGACGGAGGGAAGGCAACAGGCGATCGCGCAAACGGCGGCGGCGCATCGGCGGGCGCCGTTCCCCACGAACGATTTGGCGTTGCGGATAGGCGGAACGCGAGATGCAGGTTGCCGGCCCACGGTAGGGCGATCCAGGTGTGTTGGGTTGCGCGCCCGTTGACCGAAAGCGCGTTCACGTAAGGCGCGTCGTCGGCTGCAGCCGGAGCATCGATCGTGATGTGCGGACCGCTGGGCGGCTCGATCGCGATGTGCGGGAAGAGCGGGCTGCCGACGTCGAGCTGCCGCATCGCCGGAAATTGCGGGTAAAGACCGAGCGCGCACCAGACGTACCACGCGCTCATCGTGCCGAGATCGTCGTTGCCGGGAATGCCTTCCGGCGTATCGTTATAGAGCGTCGTCATCACCGACCGCACGATCGACTGTGCGCGCCACGGTTCGCCCGCGCTCAAGAGAGTCCACGGCGACCCGAGGCTCGGCTCGTTGCCCATCCACGCATACGGTTTATCTTCGTCCGCATTCAATTGCGAAAAGAAGGCGTCGAGTTTGGCGACCGCCGCCGGCGCGCCGCCCATGCCGCGGATCAGATCGGGGAGGTCTTGCGGCACCATCCAGGTGTACTGGGCGGCATTGCCTTCTTGGAAACCGCTCTGTCCGTTCTCGCCGATCGGTGTCTGCTCGAACGCGCCCTCGCCGTCACGCGGCGCGATCCAGCCGGTTTGCACATCGAAGAGATTCGCCCAATTCGAGGCGCGCGGGAGAAAGCGTTGATAGGTCGCGATATCGCCCAGCGAGCGCGCGAACGCAGCGATCGAAGCATCGTCGAGCGCGTACTCGAGCGTTTCCGACGCGCCGTTGGGCACCGGCGAGACCGAGGTCGTGTAGAGATTCGGAATGTAACCGAGCCGCTGATAGAGCGCGGATTCCGGGCGTTCGATGTACCAGCCGTAGGCGGGCGGCCCGGTCGTAGCGGTCGCACCTTTGACCATCGCCGCGAGCGCGGTGCGTACGTCGAAGTCGTGCGCGCCGAACGCGTATCCGCCGGCGATTACGGGATCGACCGAATCGCCGCCCATGACGCTGGTAGGTGAATTGACCAGCGCCCAGCGCGGAAGAGCGCCGCTCTGGGCGTAGGCGTCGACCAACGACTGCAGCATGTCGCTGGCGCGATCGGGAACGAGCAGCGCGATCAGCGGCATCTCGGTGCGGTAGATGTCCCAGTCGGAGTAATTGGCGTATTCGGCATGACCCTTTTGCACCTGATGCACGTTTCCGTCGAAGCCGCGATAGCGGCCGTCGGCGTCGCTGATCAGGTTGGGATGCAGCATCGTGTGATACAGCGCGGTGTAGAACTGCTGCCGGTCGCTGGCGGTGCCGCCGGTGATCTGTATGCGCGAGAGCATGTTTTGCCACGCCGCCAGCGCTGCATTGCGAACGGTCACGACGTCCCAGCTTTTGGCTTCGGCGGCAAGGTTGTCGAGAGCGCCCTGCTGGTCGACGAACGAGAGCGCGACCTGCGCGCGCACGAGCGGATTATGCGTCGTATCGAAGCGTAGCCAGGCGGCGGCGTGCGGCCCTCGGCCGTCGTTCAGTACACCCGATTCCGCGAACGGCCGGTCGAAGCGCGCAACATAGTAGACCGTATACCGGTCGGGCATCCCGCAGAAATACCCGCTCGTTGCGGATCCTTCGATCTCGTTCGAACCGACGACGCGGATCGACGCGTCGTCGACGCCGGCTTGGTTCGAGGCCGGGTTGACCACAATGTTGGCCTGCGCGGTCGGCGGAAACGTGAACGAACCCAGGCCCGTCCGGTCGGTGACTGTGAGCGCGACGCGAATCGCCGGTGAACCCACGGAGACGGCGTAATAACCCGGTCCCGCGCTCTCGGTCGCGTGGGAGAACGGCTGGCTCGTGGTTGCGGGAACGCCGATCGTTCCGATCGTCGGCAGCATCGCGAAGTCGCCGAAGACCGAGCAGCCCGGTCCGCTCAGGTGCGTCAGACTAAAACCGGTGATCCTCTTGTCGGTATATTCGTAGCCGCCGCCCGCGTTTTGCGAGGGCGTGTCGGGACTCCATTGGATCATGCCGAACGGCATGTCGGCGCCGGGAAACGTGTCGATCGGGCCGCCGATCTGCGTTCCCGACGTTCCGATGAACGTGTCGACGATCGCGGGAGGAGTGGTCGGAATCATCCGATGTGCGCCTCGACCTCGATCTCCACCAGCAGGTGCGGCGCGATGAGCCGCGTCACCTCGACCATCGTTGCGGCCGGCCGGATGTCGGCGAATGCCTCGTGATGGGCTTTGGCCACCAGTTCCCAGTCGTCGATGTTCACCACGTACATACGCGTGCGCACCACGTCGTCGAGCGATGCGCCCGCTTCCTCGAGCGCGCGCTCGATGCGCGCGATGGCACCCTTGGCTTGAATGTACGCGTCGGGTCCGTCGCTGGTCGTGCCCGAAACGGCGACGAAATCCCCGAACCGTACCGCGCGCGAATATCCGACGCGCGCCTCCCATACGCTTCCGCTGTCGATGTGACGGCGGCGCGTGGACATCACAAAGCCTTGACCGCCGCGGTCAACGCGTCGACCGATGCCTTCGCGTCGCCGAAGAGCATCGCCGTATTCGGCATCTCGTAGAGCGGGTTGTCGATGCCGGCGAAGCCCGAACGCATCGAACGCTTGAGCACGATCACGTTCGCCGCCTTGTCGACGTCGAGAATCGGCATTCCGTAGATGGGCGAACTCGGAATGTTGCGCGCCGCCGGATTGGTTACGTCGTTCGCTCCGATCACCAGTGCCACATCGGTCGTCGGGAACTCGGCGTTCGCGGCGTCCAGATCCAGGAGCTGATCGTAGGGAACGTTTGCTTCGGCGAGCAGCACGTTCATATGGCCCGGCATGCGACCCGCGACCGGATGGATCGCGTAGAACACCTTGACGCCGCGCTTTTCGAGTTGATCGGCGAGCGCTTTGACGCTGTGCTGCGCTTGCGCGACCGCCATGCCGTAACCGGGAACGAACATCACCTTGTTCGCGTAGGCGAGCATGACGGCGACGTCGTCGGCGCTCACGCTGCGCACGTTCTGCGGCGAGCTGCCGGCGGCGGCCGCGGGCTCCGAGCCGCCGGCCGAACCAAACGCGCTGAAGAGCACGTTGGTGAGCGAACGATTCATCGCTTTGCTCATGTCGACGGTTAGAATCGTACCGCTTGCACCGACGAGCGCGCCGCAGATGATCAACAATTCCGAGTCGATCTCGAATCCGGCGATCGCGACGGCGACGCCGGTGAACGAGTTGAGCAGCGAGATCACGACCGGCATGTCGGCTCCGCCGATCGGCATCACGAAGAGCACGCCGAGCGCGAGCGCCGCCGCGAGCAAGAGGAAGAAGCCCCACATCGGCAGCGTTCCGCCGCTCACGACGAACCAGACCCCGAGCACGGCGATGGCCAACGCGACGACCCCGTTGACCACCTGGTGCCCCGGGTAGGTGACCGGACGTCCGGTCATCAGCTCCTGCAATTTGAGGAATGCGATGATCGAACCGGCGAAGCTGATCGATCCGATGATCATCGAGAGCACGAGCGAAACGGAGACGATTGGATCGAGTGCCGCGCCGCCGCCGCGCAGGAAGACGACATATTCGACGACCGCGATCGATGCCGCAGCGCCGCCGCCGGCGCCGTTGTAGAGCGCGACCATCTGCGGCATCGCCGTCATCTTCACCCACATTGCCGCGACCACGCCGATCGTACCGCCCAAGACAATTCCGATCGCGATCGCCCACCAGGCGACGCCGCCCGTCTGTATCAGCACGACGACGAGCGCGATCAGCATACCGACCGCCGCGAGCCGGTTCCCGAACCGCGCCGTCCGCGGTGTGTTCAAGAAGTGCAGGCCGAGGATGAAGAGCGCGATCGCGAGCAGGTCGAAAAGCGAGGCAACCGCCTCGCCTGAGCCGGTCGTAAGGTTCACTTGCCGCCGCCTTTGCCGCGGAACATCTCCAACATGCGCTCGGTGACGGAAAACCCGCCGAAGACGTTGATCGCGCCGAGGGTGACCGCGGCGATCGCGATGACGGTCATCCCCGGGTCGGCGGCGCCGCGAGTGAACAGCGACACGGTTGCGACGATTGCGCCCGCGACCACGATGCCGTGAATTGCGTTGGTCGCCGACATCAACGGCGTGTGCAGCGTGGTCGGCACTTTCGAGATCACTTCGAAGCCGACGAAGATCGCGAGTACGAAGATCGTCAGGAGTTCGATCAGGTGACTGATGTCGGTCACGAAGTAGGTCCTCCGATCAGTGCGCGGCCGTCGCGCGCAACACATGCGCCCTTGATGACGTCGTCCTGCGGGTCGAGTGCGATCGCGCCGTTCTTGATGAAAGGCGAGAGCAGCGCGTAGACGTTACGCGAATAGAGCGCACTAGCGTCGTAGGGCATCGTCGAGGGCAGATTGACTGCGCCGATGATGCTCACGCCGTTCGACGAGATGACGGTCTGGCCGGCTTTGGTCAGCGCGCAATTGCCGCCGGCCTCGGCGGCGATATCGACGATGACCGAGCCCGGCTGCATCGCCGCGACCGCGGCCTCGCTGACGAGTACCGGTGCGCGGCGTCCGGGCACGAGTGCGGTCGTGATGACCACGTCGTTCTTACCGATCTGCTCGACCATCCACGCGCGCTGGCGCTCTTGCTGCTCGGGCGTGAGCTCCTTTGCGTAGCCGCCTGCGCCTTCCGCGCTCTCGCCGAGATCGAACTCGAGGAAGCTTGCGCCGAGCGACTGCACTTGCTCTTTGACGACCGCGCGCACGTCGTAGCCGCTGACCACCGCACCGAGGCGGCGCGCGGTCGCGATCGCTTGCAGCCCGGCGACGCCGGCCCCGAGAATCAGCGCCTTTGCCGGCCGGATCGTGCCGGCCGCCGTCGTGAGCATCGGAAAGAATTTCGGTAATTCCGCCGCGGCCAGAAGCACCGCTTTGTAGCCTGCGATGTTGCTTTGTGACGAAAGCGCGTCCATCGACTGGGCGCGCGTGATTCGCGGGATCATCTCCATCGCGAGTGCCGTAATTCCGGCCTGGGCGAGCTCTTGCACGTAGGCGGGATCGCCGAGCGGATTCAGGAACCCGACTAAAATCGCATCGCGGTGCATCGCGGAAAGCACGGCGGGCGCGGGCTTACCGACGGTGACGACGACGTCGGCGTCGGAGACGAGCGCGGGCGACGAATCGGAAATCGTCGCTCCGGCTTGCATGTAGAATTCGTCGGGAAAGGCGGCCGCAGTTCCGGCACCGCGCTCGACGCGCACCGAACCGCCCGCCTGTATCAGTCTTTTCACCGTCTCCGGAACCAGCGCCACGCGGCGCTCGTTGGAAGCGGCCTCACGAGGAACGGCGACGATCATGGCGGCTAGCCTTCACGCGCCGATTGAGGCAACCCTGCGCTCGCGTTGTTAGGCGATGCTAACGGTGTTGCGAAGGATGCCGATCTTTTCGATTTCGACTTCCATCACGTCGCCGTTCTTGAGAAACTCGGGAGGCTTGCGCGCGAACCCGACGCCTTCCGGCGTGCCGGTCGCGATGATGTCGCCCGGCAGAAGCGTCATGCCCTTGGAGAGTTCCGCAATCACTCGCGGAATCGAAAAGATCATCTTCGACGTGTTGCTGTGCTGCTTCTCGACGCCATTGAGCCGGAAGCGAATTTCGAGCGTCGAAGGGTCGCCGATTTCGTCGGCCGAGACGATCCACGGCCCGTACGGCGAGCAATGGTCGAGACTCTTGCCTTTGAACCATTGCAGATGTGCGCGCTGGAGATCGCGCGCGGTCACGTCGTTGAACGCCGTGTACCCGAAGATCACGCTCATCGCGTCGGATTCATGCACGTCCTTACACTCGGCGCCGATGATCACCGCGAGCTCCGCTTCGAAATCGTATTCGCTCGAAATCTTCGCTTCCAGCTCAAGCGTCTGTTCGTGAGCGGCGATCGTCGTCGGCGTTGCTTTGGTGAAGAACGTCGGAACGTCCGGAAGCTTGACCTCTTTGCCGAAGATCGCGGCGCCCTCTTTGGCGTGCTCGAGATAGTTGCGGCCGACGCAAAAGATGTTGCGAAGCGGTTGTACCGGCGCTGCAAGGCGCGCGTCGCGTATGGCGACCGTGTCTTCGGTGTGCGAGGCGGCGCGTTTTTCGGCCGGCAGCGCGATGTACTCGCGCATCGACGGCGCGTCGATCCGGCGGATCGACTCGCCCTCGAGCAGCCCCGGAGCGAGGGTCCCGGTGCGCGTGACGAAGCTGACGAATTTCATGTTCGGCTAGTGAGATGCCACATGTCGCAGTACCTGCAGCGATAGACCGAGAGCGACACGCCGTTCATCAACATGGCGGCGCGCGCGTGCTCCTCGCTGGGGTAGGCGTCCTTGCTGGTACAACTGCGCTCCCGATCGATGACCGGATCGAGAAAGAGCTCGCGGGGAAGCGGCGCCGCTCTATGGGTGCGGCGACGGCGTCGAGTCAATGATCGCGTTGAGCGGCGGCAAACTCTTCCCCTGGTCCTTCATGCCTTCGTGGGCTTCGCGGTCGGCCGTCTCCATCATCATCGTGGCGGCGCCTTTATCGTTGCCCCAGTTGCCGCCGGCTCGTACCAGTGCAATGCCGCGCCGCACTTTCCCCGTCTTCGGATCGTAATCGTAGGTCACGCGATAGATGCCCACCTCGGCGCTCCCGTCGGGATGGCGAATCCACATCTGGAGCACGTTTCCGTAGACTTGCGCGTTGAAAAACGGATAGCGGCCGCCGGTTCCCTTGGCGGTTCGTACGCGCACGACTTGTCCCTTCGCATTGACTTCGACCGTAAATTCCGCGTGCAGCGGAACGTTGGGAAGCGTTGCATGCGGGACGAGGGCTTTCGCGGTCGGCGTCGATTTCGGGTGCGTCGTCGCCGCGGCGGCGGGAAGCACAAATGCAGCGCCGAGCGCAAGCGCGAGGATCGCAGCGCGCATATCAGTTCGCGGAGAGAACGGTGAATTGGCGCCCGCAAGAACCGCACGCGACGATGACTTGCAGGTGGCGGCGCTCGGCGGGATCCGCCGGCTTTCTGGTCGATTCATCACACCCGCAATAACGGCAACGCGTCGAGAGGGAGTTCCCAGCGGGGTCGGGCTCGTTCACGCCCTCCGCTTTATGCGGAGCCCGCGGCACGACCTGCCCGGGGACCGTTCCTGGGCGGCCGCGAAATCCCGAAGCGTCGTGCCGACAATCCGAACGATTCTGGCAGTGTTGCTGGCGCTTGTGTTGCTTGCAGCTCCGGCCGCCGCTGCTCGCCCCATCGTCGATCTCCATAAACTCGACGCCTACTTTGCTCTCTTTGCGAGCGACTCGAACGTGCCGTGGCAAGCGACGACGGTACGGCTCGACACGTATTCCAGCGCGCCGGTGCAGTTTGCGGTCTACCAAGTCGATCCGGCCGATGTGCTGACGGCCGGATCGAACGCGCGGCCGCGCGCGATCGACACGCGGGGACGCCGCCCCGTCGTCGCCTTTAGTTTTACGCCGCCGGGCGGGTATCAATTCCAATCGAGCGAGGTCGACGTGCGGCTCGGTTCGCGCCAAGGATTCTTCGTCGTCGAAGCGCGGCGCGGCGACGTCGGCGAACAGGTGTGGATCAATCGCACCCGCGTCGGCCTGGTGACGAAGGAAACACCGGGCGAGTTGCTCCTCTACGCGACCGATCTTGGAACGGGGCACGCGCTGCCTCACATGCGCGTGGCGTTCGTCGTGGAGAACAACTTCGTGACGCGTTACACCGACGGTGCCGGCATCGTGCGCTGGAATCGTTCGCCGCGGCCCGTCTTTGCGCTCGCGCAGTGGGGCGACAGCTTCGCCTTCGCAAGTTTTCTTCCGCAAGCACCGCTGCCGCGCACGATCGTCGGCGTGCGCACCGACACGGCGGTGGTGCATGCCGGCGGAACGGTTCGAGTTGCCGGATTTGCGCGCACGCGAGCGGGCGCGATCCTCAAGCCTGCCTCCGGAAACGCGACGATCACGATGCGCTTGGGCGGCACGCTGATCGCGCAAGCCGATGCACCGGTCGATGCGGCGGGCGCCTTCACCGCAGATATTCCGATTCCATCGACCGCGAGCGCGGGTGACTATGCGGTACTCGCGCAAATCGATGGCGGCGTCGGCGGTGCGGCGGTGCACGTGGATGCCGATGCCGACGGGCTTTCGCTCGAGGTCAGCAGCGGATGCGCCGGCCCGTGCGATCCCTCTGTCGACGTTCCGGTCGCAATCACGTCATCCCGCGGCGGGGTTCGCGTCCACGTCGCGATCGTGCGTTCGCCGCACGTGTACGTCGATTACTCACCGGAGTTCACGCCGTGGGGTACCTCGGCATGGCTCAACCAAACCGTCACGACCGATGCGCAGGGTCACGCGACCGTGATGATCCCCCATCCGACCGATGGTCTCGCCTCGACCTACGGCGTTCGCGTCGACGCGGGCGGTGCGAGCGCCGTCACGCGCATCCTCGTGCCGACAGGGCGCGACACGGTGCGGTTGCAACTCGATCGCGACCAGCAAACGCTCGGTACGCCGGTGAACTTCGATGTATTCGGCAACGACGTCGTCAGCGGCGCTCCGCTCGCCGGCGCGCGCGTGACGCTGCAATTGCAGCACGGCCCCTCGACGCAAGAGCAAGTCCTCACTCTCGATCGCGACGGGCACGCGCACGGTACGTTCACGGCGCCCTCACTCGGCACCAATTTCGTTTTCGCGACGATCGACGGGGAGAGGGGCACGGCCATGGACGCCGGCCAGGTCGACATCGTGCCGCAGGCAACGCAAGATACGAGCCTCACCGGAAGTTCAAACGTCCGCATAACCCTCGATCGCAGCGTCTACCGCGCCGGAGAGGACGCACGTGTCACCGCTCATCTCGACGGCGCGCAAGGTGACGCTCTGCTGACGATCGAGAGCGCGATGGGAGCACAAACGGTCGTTGCGCCGGTGCACGACGGTGAGGCGTCGGCGACGATGCGCATTACCGATGCAGCCGGAGATCTGCGCGTCGGCGCCGTTCTCGTGCACGACGGCGCGATTGCGTGGAGCAGCGTACCGCTCGATCTCGATGCTCCCGGCCGGCCGATCGCCGCGAGCGTCGGCATGGCGGACGCGCAATTTCTTCCCGGCGCATCCGCCAGCGTGACGCTGAACGGTGCGATGCCCGGAGCGGGAACGACGATCGTGCGGATCAGCCGCGGCGCACCGTCGGGCGGTGCACTCTTCGAGTCGGTACCGGCGCTGCTCGCGGTGGGACTGGCGGCGACGCAAGTAAGTGCGCCGGAAGGGCGCACCTGGCATCCCTGGGTCGATTCGACCGGCGAGCACGCGCAGGTCATCGGATTCGAGCGCCGTTCCACCCAGCCGCAAAATCTCTCGCTCGAGCAAGCCGACACGCAGGCCGTGTGGTGGAACGTGCAGCGCGGCGACGGATCGCCGATCGCAATCGTGCTGCCGGCTGCCAAGGGCCGTTATACGCTCTCGATCCTGCGCATCGACGACGACGGGCGGGTGATCGCGGCGTCCTCGCCGATTACCGTTCAGTAAACCACTGATGGCAAAGAAACGGCCCAATCGTTTGATGCTCCTCGACACGTACGGGCTGGTGTACCGTGCGTTCTTCGCGCTGCCGCCGCTGACCACGGTGAAAGGCGTACCGATCAACGCGGTCTATGGCTTCACGATGATGCTGAACAAACTCATCAACGACGAGAAGCCCACGCATGTGATTGCCGCGTTCGACAAGGGCATGCCGGCCGGACGCGTGCAGCTCTACGCGGAGTATAAAGCGCACCGCGACGCGATGCCCGACGATCTGCGCAGCCAGTTCGCGCTCGTCCGCGACGTGCTTGCCGTGCATCACATTCCGATCGTCGAGATCGAGGGCCAGGAAGCCGACGACGTGATCGCAACGCTGGCGCGCAAGGCGGAAGAGGCCGGTGAGGAGACGCTCGTTGTCACCGGCGATCTCGATTTGCTGCAGATCGTGGCCGAACGCACGACCGTACTCACGACGCGTCGCGGGATCACCGATCTGGGCCGCTACGATCCTCCCGCGGTCTACGAGCGCTTCGAGCTAAACCCGAATCAATTACCGGATTATCGCGGGCTCAAAGGCGATCCGTCGGACAATCTTCCCGGGATCCCCGGCGTCGGCGAAAAGACTGCCATCAAATTGATCAAGGCGGCGGGGTCGCTCGATGCGCTGGTGGCGGATCCCGCGCTGGCGGGCAGCCCGAAGCTGGAAAAGCTCGTGCGGGAATACGGCGAGCAAGCCCGCGTGTGCCGCGACGTGTCGATCGTCCGGCGCGATCTGCCGCTGACCATCGACTGGGAACGCGGCTACGAGAAGCCCAGCGATGCCGCGCTCTATCCTCTCTACGCGCAGCTCGAATTCAAGACGCTGCTCGCGCGCCTCAAGGCGCCCGTCGACGGGCTGCCGCTCTTCGCCGGCGATGCGAAGATTCAAGGGACGTATCGTACGTACGTCGCGTCGGTCGATCCGCCCGAATTCACCCGGTTGGCCGAGGAGTTGCGCGCGCTCGCGGGTTCGGATTGCCTCGCGCTCGCGGTGCGTGAAGACGCGTTCGGCGTCAGCGGCTCACGCGGCACCGGAATCGCCTTCGGCGCGGGCGCGCTCGCGCACGAGCCGGTTCGCGCGGCGCTCGCGCACGCGCTCGAGAACGCGCAGCGCGTTGCGGCCTACGACGCGAAACGCGTGAGCCATGCCTTACGCGCAGCCCGCGTCGAGTTCGGCGATTTCGTCGACGACGCGATGCTCGCGGCGCATCTGCTCAATCCGTCGCGCACCTTCTCTTCGATCCTGGAGGCTGCGGCGGAGCACTTGGAGGCAGCGCCCGACGAGGATGCGGCCGCACACGCCGACGCAACCCTGCAAGTGCTCGAGATCATGCGGCCCATCCTCGAAGAACGCGCCCAGATGCGCGTCTACGAGGAGGTCGAAGTTCCGCTCGCGCCGCTGCTCGCGCGCATGGAAGCCGCCGGCGTGGCGATCGATCCGTCGGAACTGCAGGTGATCGGCGAGGAAGTCGACGCTGCCGCGTCGCGATTGCAGCGGCAGATCTGGGATTTCGCCGGTGAAGAGTTCAACATCGGCTCGCCCCAGCAGCTGGGCAACGTCCTCTTCGGACGGTTGCAGATTCCCGGCGGCAAAAGAACCAAGACCGGTTGGGCAACCGGCGTTGAGGTGCTGCAAGGTCTGGCACGCGAGTATCCGATCTGCGCGCTCGTGCTCGAGTGGCGCGAGGTTACCAAACTGAAGAATACGTACGTCGACGTGATCCCACAGCTGCTCGATCCGCGCGACGGCCGTTTGCACACCGTCTTCAATCAGACGGCCACCGCGACCGGCCGCCTCTCCTCGACCAATCCGAACTTACAGAACATTCCGGTGCGCGGCGACCTCGGGCGCCGGATTCGTAAGTCGTTCGTCGCCAAGAGCGATGAATACGCGCTGCTTGCCGCCGACTACAGCCAGATCGAACTGCGGCTGATGGCCCATCTTTCGGGCGACGAAGCGATGCGTTCGGCTTTCGAAGAGGGTCAAGACATTCACGATTTCACCGCCCGCCAGATCTTCGAGGTCGGAAGCGGAGCAACGGTCGACGGCAACCAGCGGCGCATGGCCAAAAGTGTCAACTTCGGATTGCTCTACGGCATGTCGGACTTCGGCCTCGCGCAGCGGCTCGAGATCCCGCGTGCGCAAGCGCGCGAAATCACCGAGGCTTACTTCGCGCGCTTCCCGTCGGTACGAGCGTACATCGACCGGACGCTGGAGGAAGCGCGAGAGCTCGGTTACGTGAGTACGATCTTGGGCCGGCGCCGTTACATGCCGGCGCTGAGCTCGAGTAATTACATGTTGCGTTCGGCGGCCGAACGCGAGGCAACGAATGCGCCGCTGCAAGGCAGCGCGGCGGATTTGATGAAGCTCGCGATGGTGAAGACCGATCGTGCGATGCGCGCGGCCGGGATCGACGCGACGATGCTCTTGCAAATTCACGACGAGTTGATCTTCGAAGTACACCGCGACGCGCTCCACGAATTGGCCAACTTGGTGCGCCGCGAGATGGAAGAGGCGCTGACGCTTTCGGTTCCGCTGGAAGTGACGGTCAAGTCGGGCCGCAACTGGTACGACGTCGAAATGTTGAAGGAGGAGAGTTGATCGCACCGATCCTGGCCGTACTGATCGCGGCTGCGACGCCGGCCCCGCAACACTTGCCGACGATCGTCGTGCATGCGCCGCGCGCGACGCTGACGTTGCAAGTGGCGAAGACCGAGAACGAGCGCGAGATCGGGCTGATGAGCGTGACACGGCTGCCGGCGCACACCGGCATGCTCTTCGTCTTCGATTCGGACGAACAGCTCGAGTTTTGGATGAAAAACACGCTCGTGCCGTTGGATATGGTTTTCGTTGCAAGTGACGGAACGGTGCGCAGCATCGCAGCCGACGTCCCGGTCGTGCCCGAAACGACACCGGACGACGCGATTCCGCGCCGGTCGGGTGCCGGAAGATTCGTGATCGAATTGCCCGCGGGAGAGGCTCGTAAGGATGGGATTGCCCCGGGTGTCACTCTTCGCGACGTAATCGCGTTATAGAGAGCATGAAACGCTCATTTCTATCCGCGATCGCGCTGGGAACGGCGCTCGTAGCGGCACCAATCTGTGCGTTCGCTGTGACCAACAATCCGCCTAATCAGCTTGCTGTGCCGGGCGAAGTGTGCGGCCGCGTCGACGCACCGGCGAAGCAAATCGTCGCGCTCGAACTCAAACCGGCGATTCCGGAAAACATCATCGTTGCGCGTTCTGCGACGGAAGTCGTAACGACCAGCGTGGCGCCTGACGGGAATTTCTGCTTCGCACATCTTGCCCCGAATCTTCATACGCTGACCGCCTTCGGCGATTCGCCTGCCGAGTACCAAGCGCAGGTCACCCCGATCCCCGGCCAATCGAAGTTCATCGAGGTTACGCGGGCGGCGGGCTTGTAAAAAGGGCTGCGTGCCCGAATTACCTGAGGTCGAAACGATCGCCCGCGGCCTGGCTCACACGGTCGCGGGCAAGACGATCAAATCCGTAAAGATTGCGTTGCCCAAAATGGCGGTCGCGCCGCCGGGCATCGATTTCGCCGCGGCACTTCGCGGCGAGCGCATCGAGCGCGTCGGCCGGCGCGGCAAATACGTGGTGATGGAGTTGCGATCCGGTCGACGGCTCGTAACCAGCCTGCGGATGACCGGCCGTCTGGTCGTGCAACGCCGGGGTGAACCCGACTATCCCGGCACCCACGTGGTGCTTCATTATACGGATGGAACGCGGCTGAGTTTTGCCGATCTGCGGACCTTCGGCCGCATGCGCCTGGTAGAAGCCGACGACCCCTGGGACGCCGCCCTGGGCATCGAGCCGCTTTCCTCAGGCTTTACACCGCAGGGCTTTATCGGTATGCTCATCGGGCGGACGACGCCGATCAAGAGCGCCCTTCTCGATCAGCACCGCATCGCAGGCATCGGAAATATCTATGCGTGCGAGGCGCTATGGGAGGCCGGGATCCGTCCCGGGCGACCATCCAAGGCGTTGACGAAGCCGGCGATCCATCGGCTTTATCACGCGATTCGCGACGTTTTGACCCGCGCAACCGAAATGCGCGGAACAAGTGTCGATGATTACGTGGATTCGGAGGGCCTCCGAGGGGGATTCCAAAACGTCCTCTCGGTCTACGGCAAACTCGGGGAACCTTGTCCGCGGTGCGGAAAACCGATCGTTCGAACGGTGCTCGCGCAACGCGGAACCTGGTGGTGTCGAAACTGTCAGCGTTGATCCGCAAAATAAAAATTGTTAGGTAGGAACCAAACATCTCTACAACTGAAATCGCTCCCGCTACTTACGAGGAAGATCAACTCGCGCTCGAACAGCGCCTCTACGAAGAGTCGCTGAAAGTCCTCGACGAGGGACAAGTCCTGAACGGAATGATCGTTCAAAAGGACAAAGACGAATTGCTCGTCGACGTCGGCGGTAAATCCGAAGGCGTGCTTCCATTCCGCGAACTCTCGCTCGCGATCGACCCCAAGGCGCTCAAAGTCGGTGACACCCTCGAGGTGATGATTCACCGCATTGACGATATGGACGGAACGCTGTTCCTGTCCGAACGCCGCGCGCGCGCGCTCAAGACCTGGGAGAAGGTCATCGACGCGCATGAAGGCGACGAAGTGATCGAAGCCACCGTGACGCAAGTCGTCAAAGGCGGCGTCCTCGTCGATCTCGGCATGCGCGGCTTCGTGCCCGCGTCCCAAATCCGGCGCCAACCGGTCGGCAATCTCGACGAGCTCGTCGGAGCGAAGCTGCGCTTGAAGGTGATCGATCTCGATCACAAGCGGCATCGCGTCGTGCTCTCGCAGCGTCTGGTGCTCGAAGAAGAGCTGCAGGCCAAGAAGCAAGAGTTGCTCGACACGCTCGAAGTCGGTCAAATTCGCGAAGGGATCGTGGTCCGTCTCGCGGACTTCGGCGCGTTCGTCGACCTGGGCGGCATCGACGGTCTCATTCACAACAGCGAGCTGAGCTACGCCCGCATCAAGCACCCGTCGGAGGTCGTGAAGATCGGCGACGTGGTGAACGTCGAAATCATGAAATTCGACGCCGAAGCGAAAAAAGTCAGCCTCTCGCTCAAGCACGCGCTTCCCGATCCTTGGGACGAGCACGCCGACAAACTGTTCGAAGCGAACAAACTGCCGGCGCAGGTCGTCAAGGTCACGCCGAACTACCTGCTGGTCGAAATCTTCCCGGGCATTCTCGCGATGGTTCCCAAAGGCGAGTTCGACCCGAGCGCGCAGTTCAGCGCGGGCCAAGAGGTCGAAGTCACGTTGCTCACGATCAACAGCGCAACGCGTCGTATCACCGCGTCGATCCAGCACGTGGCGGACATTCCGCCCGAGGAGATCGAAGCGCTGACGCTCGACGAAGAGGTTGGCCTCGGCACGGTCGCGGACGAAGTCCAACCCTGAGCCGAATGGCCCAAGGGTGCGCAGCGCAAGCGAAGAAGGGGCGCGGGAATGATCCCGCGTCTTTTTCTTTTCGGCGTGATCCTGATAGCATCGCTCGCAACGCGCGCAAACGCCTGCGCGCGCCCAGACCGCGAGCCGCAGGCGTTGTACACTCCGCCATTAGCATATCCCGCCTCCGCGTTGGCAGAGCACGTTGGCACGAGGATGGTCTTAGTCGAGGTTGTAATTGATTCGACAGGCGAGCTCAAAAACGCGAAGATCTTGCGAACCTCGGGCAACGCTGCGATCGACATGTCGGCGCTGCTCGCAGCGCGACAAAGCAACTTTGCGGCCGCGATCGCGAATTGCGTTCCGGTGGCGCGCGAGGCCGTGATGCGCTTTGTCTTCAACGCCCCGGCCGGCACCGTCGGCGCGCGTCCCACGTTTAGCCCTCCGGCAGGGTGGACGGAACGGCCGATCGGCGGGGGGTTTGCGAACGGCCCGTATCTCCCGTTCGGCATTTGGCTGCGCAGGGGCGATATGCTCATGCTCAGCGGCGGCGAGAGCAGTGATACGTTATCCAGCCTCAAGATCGTACAAACGTTGACGGGCGCGCGTGCGAAGATCTTGGAGAACGGGATCGTGGAAATATGCCGCAGAACGCAAAAGGCGGCGCTGGTCACGTTTACACGAAATGCGCCCGACCCGCAGCAAGGGTACTGGGCTGTTTTGATCGTCCCGGATCAAGGGACCGAATACGTCGCGGCTTACTATTCACCCGCCGGCGATCCGCCCGATCCCGCTGTAATCGACGCGATGAAATCGACCTGCGTGCCGCAGTGAGCGCCACGAAATGATCCCGCGGCTCATCCTCTTCTATGCGGCTTCCATGGTGCTGCTGCTCACGGCGCCTGCGGAAATTGCAGCGCAACAGCGATCGCCGGTGCCCGGTGGCTCGTGCGCGCAACCGAATCGCCCGGCGCAGGTCGTCACTGCGGTAATCCCTGACTATCCGGATGCGGTTGCGCAATTGCACTTGAAAGCGACGACGGCAACGGTCGGCGTGGAGACGGACGCAACCGGTGCCGTCACCTCCGTATGGATCGCTGTTTCGTCCGGAAACGACGATCTCGACCACGCTGCGCTCGATGCTGCCCGTAAGTCGAAGTTTGCTCCAGCACTCGTGAATTGCATCGCGGTGGCCAGTTCGTTCGGCGTTCAGGAGGACTTCGTTCCCGAGAGTGCGGTCGTTCCCTACACCGTCATGACGCCGTCTGCTCCGGTGGTTCGCAAGCCGTTTTTCACTCCGCCGCGGGGCTGGAAGCCGTTCACTCCGACCGGGACTCCGGATCCCAACTGGCAATTTTTCGCCAGCTGGTACCTGGCGCGGTCAAGCCTCTTTCTCGAAGGTGGTGCGACAACTGATACCGTCGACAGCTTTCATCAACGAGTTGAGCGAGATTTGATAGCGACGGGTGCACGGATAATCACTGATCGGGCAGTTCTGACCTGCAAGGGCACGCAGACCGGATGGCTGTTGGTATATACAATCCGTGACCTCGGTTACGCGGAGATCACTGCGTTCGCGCCGAGCGCGGAGTACGACGTTACGTACGAGACCTACGATCGCGTCCCGCCTAGCGATGACGTGATGGCGTCGCTCACCTCGCTCTGCACGCCCTGATCGTGACCTTATGAGGGTCCGGCACCGCCGCGGGCGAATGAGCCGGGTCTATGCGCGTTGGGCTTACGGGTGGGATCGGTTCGGGTAAGAGCGAGGTCGCCCGGATTTTCGCCGAATTGGGTGCCTTCATCATCGACACCGATGCGCTGGCGCGGGAGGCAGTGGCGCCCAATTCCGACGGCTTGCTTGCCATCGCGCACATCTGGCCGAACGTGATGCGGGCCGGCGCGCTCGATCGCTCGGCGCTCGCCGAGATCGTCTTTGCCGATCCGCAGGCGCGTAAGCGCGTCGAAGAGATCATTCATCCGTTCGTGCGCCGGCTGGCGCGCGAACGCGAGGCGAACGCCAAGCCGGGGCAGATGATCGTCCACGTCGTGCCGCTGCTCTTCGAGAGCAACTACGTGGACATGGTCGATAAGTCGGTCGTGGTGATCGCACCGGACGCGGATCGTATCGCACGCGTGATCGAGCGCGACCATACCGACGAGGCGCACGTGCGCGCTCGAATGAAGAGCCAGATCGACCCGGACGAAGCGCGCGCGCGCGCGGATTTCGTCATCGAAAACGATGGTGACCTCACGCACTTGCGCGAACGCACGCGCGCCGTGTACGATGCGCTCACCGGAGTGAAGCACTAGACCGCAATGCATTACCAATGGATGGGCGCACACCATCGCAGCCGCGACGGCGCGGACGGCGTTGAATTCTCGGTCTGGGCGCCGAGCGCGAGCAGCGCGAGCATCGTGGGCGATTTCAATGATTGGAATCCGGTGGTTCACCCGATGCACGTCGAACACGCGACCGGAATCTGGCGCGTCTTCGTCCCGGGCGTCGACGAGGGCGCGCACTACAAGTTTGCGCTGCGCGCGGGCGACGGTCACGAGCTTCCGCTCAAGGCCGATCCGTTTGCCTTCGCGTGCGAGCTGCGCCCGAATACCGCCTCGGTCGTCTCGCGCCTTCCGGCCGGCGCGGAAGACGGCTGGCCGCAGACGCGCGAAAACATCCAAAACCGGCGCGTGCCGGTCGCCATATACGAGGTGCATCTCGGCTCGTGGCAGCGCGTTCCCGAAGAGAACGATCGTTTTCTCACCTACGACGAATTGGCCGATCGTCTGCTGCCGTACGTGAAGGAGATGGGTTTCACCCACCTCGAGCTGATGCCGATCTCCGAACATCCTTTCGATGGATCGTGGGGTTATCAGCCGATCGGTTTGTACGCGCCGACTTCGCGCTTCGGCACGCCGCAGCAATTCCGGAATTTCGTCGACCGCGCGCACGCGCTCGGCCTCGGCGTGATCATCGACTGGGTCGCCGGTCACTTTCCGAACGACGAACACGGCCTCGTCTTTTTCGACGGAACGCACCTCTACGAGCATGCCGACCCGCGTCAAGGCTGGCATCCCGATTGGAATACCTGCATCTTCAATTTCGGCCGTCACGAGGTCGCCGAATATCTACTGGGCAACGCGATCTTCTGGCTGCAGGAGTACGGCGTCGACGGCCTGCGCGTCGACGCGGTCGCCTCGATGCTGTATCTCGATTACAGCCGCAACCCCGGCGAATGGGTTCCCAACCGGTACGGCGGGCGCGAAAACCTCGAAGCGATCGATTTCATCAAGCGCACCAATGAGACCGTCTACCGCGAAGTTCCGGGCATTATCACGGTCGCGGAAGAGTCGACGGCATGGCCCAAGGTCTCGGCGCCGACCTATCTCGGCGGCCTGGGTTTCGGCTTCAAGTGGAACATGGGTTGGATGCACGACACGCTGCAGTACATGTCGCACGAACCGGTTCACCGCAAGTACCATCATAACGAATTGACGTTTTCGCTGATCTACGCGTTCGACGAGAACTTCGTGCTGCCGCTCTCACACGACGAGGTCGTGCACGGCAAAGGCTCGATCCTCGAGAAGATGCCGGGCGATCGCTGGCAGCAGTTCGCGAACGTGCGTCTGCTCTACAGCTACATGTACGCGCACCCCGGTAAGAAGCTGCTCTTCATGGGCAACGAGTTCGCGCAGCCGCGCGAGTGGAATCACGACCGAAGCCTCGATTGGGACGTCTTGAACGACGATCGCGGACCGCACGCCGGCGTCAAGACCCTCGTGCGCCACCTCAATCATCTCTATCGCAGTATTCCCGCGCTCTACGAGCGTGACAACGAGCGCGACGGGTTTTGGTGGATCGATCACCAGGACGTCGAAAACTCGGCGATCGCCTTCGTGCGACACGGTGACGACCCGCACGACGTGGTGGTTGCCGTCTGCAACTTCACGCCGGTCGTACGCTACGGCTATCGCATCGGCGTTCCGGCGGCGAGCGCGTACCAAGAAATCTTCAACAGCGACTCCGATCGTTACGGCGGCAGCAACGTCGGTAACCTCGGTCGCGTGCAGGTCGACGCGATCCCTTCGCACGGCCGCGAGCAGTCGATCGCGATCACCCTTCCGCCGCTGGCGGCGGTCTATTTCCGGCCGGAGCGCACGTGAAACCGGTCGGGCGCGCGGCGGTATTGCCGGGGAGGCCCTATCCGCTCGGCGCAACGTGGGACGGCAGCGGCGTGAACTTCGCGCTTTTCTCTGAAAATGCGGAGCGCGTCGAATTGTGTCTATTCGATTCGCGCGGCACGCGCGAGCTGCGCCGCATTGCGCTGCCCGAGTACACCGACCAAGTTTGGCACGGTTATCTGCCGGAGATCGAGCGCGGTACGCTCTACGGCTATCGAGTCTACGGACCGTACGATCCCGAGCGCGGCCATCGCTTCAACCATCACAAACTGCTGGTAGATCCGTACGCGAAACAGCTCTTCGGCTTCGTGCGCTGGACCGATGCAAATTTCGGCTACCGGCTGGGAAGCGCGCGTGCCGACCTCTCGTTCGACCGTCGCGACAATGCGGCCGCGGTGCCGAAGTGCGTCGTGGTCGATACGGCCTTTACCTGGGGCGAAGATCGTCGCTTGTATACGCGCTGGCACGAAACGATCGTGTACGAGATGCACGTGCGCGGGTTCACCATCAAGCATCCGATGGTTGCGCCGGAGCTGCGCGGCACCTTCGCCGGCCTCGCCTCGCCGGCGATAATCGAGTATCTCGTCCGCCTAGGCGTCACCGCGGTCGAACTGCTTCCCGTGCATGCCGCGGTCGACGACCGCCACCTGGTCGAGCGCCGCTTGCGCAATTACTGGGGCTACAACTCGCTCGCGTTTTTCGCTCCCGACCCGCGGTATCTCTCCGGTACCTCGCTCGGCGAATTCAAGACGATGGTCAAGCGCCTGCACGAAGCAAAGATCGAGGTATTGCTCGACGTCGTCTACAACCACACCGCGGAAGGCAATCATCTCGGACCCACGCTCTCGCTGCGCGGGATCGACAACAAGAGTTACTATCATCTCGACGGCGGCCGCTATTACGCCGATTATACGGGCTGCGGCAACACGCTGAACCTTTCGCACTCGCGCATCCTCCAGCTCGTCACCGACTCGCTGCGCTATTGGGTCAACGAAATGCACGTCGACGGCTTTCGCTTCGATCTCGCGCCGGCGCTGGGACGCCCGGAAGGCGCGTTCACCCAAGCCAATGCCTTCCTCGCCGCGATGCACCAGGATCCGGTTCTTTCGCGCGTCAAGCTGATCGCCGAGCCGTGGGATCTTTCACGTGGCGGCTATCAGCTCGGGAATTTTCCGCCCGGCTGGTCGGAGTGGAACGATCGCTACCGCGATACGGTGCGCCGATTTTGGCAGGGAACCGACGGCATGATTCCCGAGCTCGCGTCGCGTCTGACCGGTTCGAGCGACATCTTCGATCACCGCGGGCGCCGCCCGCGCTCGAGCGTCAATTTCGTCACCGCGCACGACGGGTTCACGCTGCACGATTTGGTCAGCTACGATCGTAAGCACAACGAACCGAACCTCGAGGACAATCGCGACGGAACCGATGCCAACTACAGCTGGAATTGCGGCGTCGAGGGCCCGAGCGCCGATCCGGCGATTCGCAATCTGCGAGCCCAGCAGAAACGCAACATAGTGGCGACGCTGTTGCTCTCGCAGGGGCTGCCCATGCTCTTGGCCGGTGACGAGATCTGCAACACGCAGTTCGGCAACAACAACGCCTACTGCCAAGACAACGAGATCGGCTGGCTCTCGTGGACCGACGCGCAAGAAGATCCCGAGCTGGTCGACTTCGTGCGCGACCTCATCGAGCTGCGCCGTCTGCACCCGCTCTTTCGCCGCCCGAACTTCTTCGAGGGCAGCCAGACCAGCTCGCCGGGCGGTCTCAAAGACATCACCTGGATCGATCCGAGCGGACGCGAAATGATCGATAGCGACTGGCACGATTCGCATCGCCGCGTGCTGGCAGCGCTCTTCGGCGGCGATACCGGTGACCGGTTCGTGAGCTTGCGCGGCTATCCGGAATACGACGAGACGTTTCTCATGCTGCTCAACGCGCACGATCACGACGTGCCCTTCACGCTGCCCGGCATTCCGGCGTTCGCCGGTTGGCGGCTTCAGTTCGACACCGCGCGTCCGCCCGTGCTTGCGCCGGACTCCCGCTTTCTTCCGGGTGCGACCTTCCCGCTGCGCGCGCGTACCCTCGCTCTGCTCGCCGCGGAATGATCGAAGACCGCTATGCCGACGCGTTCGGCAACCCGGTCGCCGTCTCGCCGGAGACGATGGCGGCGATGCGCGCCGCGCTCGGCGAAGACGCCGGCGAGACTGCTCCGGCGGTGCGCGTGGTGCGCGCCGATCAGCTCGAGGAGCCGATGGAGATCGGCTACTACGGCGACCTGATCGTGGTTCCCGAGCGCGCCTACGTTCCCGAAGCGCTCGAACGCGACCTCGCGTGGGGTATTGCCGTGCAGCTCTACGCTCTGCGCTCGCAGCGCAACGACGGTATCGGTGACTTCGGCGACTTGCGGCGTCTCGCGGCGCTCGCCAATCGGGCTGGGGCGGCGGCGATCGCGCTCAATCCGCTGCATCAATCGAACCTGAGCAATCCGGCGGCGGCAAGTCCCTATGCGCCGCTCAGTCGCCGTTACCTGAGCGCGCTCTACATCGACGTGCATGCTGCTGCCGAAGAATTCGGCTTTTCGCTCGAAGGTTTCGATACGGGTCCGCTGCGCGACGAGCCGCTGGTGGACTATCCGGCGGTTGCCGCCTATAAGCTGGATGCGCTCGAACGCGGCTTCGCGCGCTTGCGCGATGCCCGCCCATGGAAAGCGTTCGTCGATGCCGACGCCGCGCTGCGTGACGTCGCACGCTATGAAGCGATCATGGAGGTGCTCAGCGCGCTCGACCCCGAGATCTACGGGTGGCCGCAGTGGCCGAGCGAGCTGCAAGACGCGCGCGGCGCCGCCGTCGAACGCTTCGCCGCGCAACACGCGGATCGGGTGGAATTCTATTGTTTTCTGCAGTGGCTCGCCGATCGGCAGCTCGCGCGCGCGGCGCGCGCCGCCCGGCCGATGCCGATCGGTTTGTACCGCGACCTCGCCGTGGGCGTCGATCTCGCCAGCGCGGACGTCTGGAGCGATCCCGGCGTGTACGCGCTCGGACTCGCCATCGGCGCACCGCCGGATCCGCTCAACGCGGCGGGACAGAACTGGGGCTTACCGCCCATGCATCCGCGCGTGTTGCGCGAACGGCGTTACGCACCGTTTATCGCGCTGCTGCGTGCGAACATGCGCCACGCCGGCGCGCTGCGGATCGATCACGTCATGGGCCTGCGCCGTCTGTTCTGCATTCCGCGGGCGCTGCCGCAGGGCGGCGGCGCGTATGTGGACTACGATTTCGACGCGATGCTCGGTATCCTCGCGCTCGAGAGCGTGCGCAATCGATGCATGGTCGTCGGCGAAGACCTCGGTACGGTTCCGCCCGGCTTCCGCGAGCAGCTCGCACCGGCGCGTGTCTTTTCGTGCCGCGTTCTGCTATTCGAACGCGAATGGGACGGCCGCTTCCGCGCGCCCGAAGAATACCCGGCGGGCGCGGTGGCAAGCACGGGGACGCACGATTTACCGACGCTCGCCGGTTACTGGAGCGAGGCTGACGTTGCGACGCGCGAACGCCTCGGATGGGAGAGCGGCGAGGCGGCGGCGTTCGACCGTGCGGAACATGCCGCGACGCGCGAGCGGCTGCTCGATGCGCTGGTCGAACGGGATTGCCTGAGCGCGGAGAAAGCCGCCGCGATTCGAGCGAGCGGCGCAAATCCCAGCGTAGACCAATTGACGGCGCTCATCGTTGCGGCCTATCGTTACCTTGCGCGCGCCCGTTCGCGCCTGGTACTGCTGCAACTCGAGGACGGGATCGGTTCGCAAGCGCAAGTAAACGTTCCGGGTACCGTCGGGGAAGAACCGAATTGGCGGCGCAAACTCGATGTGCCGATCGAGGCGCTGCCGAAGCATCCGGTGTTCGCGGCGGTCGTGCGCGCGCTCGAGGACGAACGGCCGCGGAGAGGGGGAGCGGGATGAAAGCGGTAGTGATGGCAGGCGGTGAAGGTTCCCGCTTACGCCCGCTGACCTCGCGGCGTCCGAAGCCGCTCGCACCGATCGCCAACAAGCCGGTGATGCATCACATCATCGAGCTGCTTGCCCGGCACGGCATCACCGAGATCGTCGCTACGCTCCACTATCTCGCCGACGAGATCGAGACCTACTTCGGCGACGGCTCATCGCTCGGCGTTTCGATTCAGTACGTGGTCGAAGATACGCCGCTGGGGACGGCCGGTGCGGTGAAGATGGCGGAAGCCAAACTGCGCGACGAGACGTTCGTCATTATTTCGGGAGATGCGATGACCGACGTCGATCTCACCGCGCTGATCGAGGCGCACAAACGCGCGAACAACGCCGCGACGATTGCGCTCTGGCGCGTGACCGATCCGCTCGAATTCGGAGTCGTGATCGCCGAAGACGACGGCCGAATTACGCGCTTCATGGAAAAGCCCTCGTGGGGCGAGGTCTTCTCGGATACCATCAATACCGGTATTTACGTCCTCGAGCCGGAGATTTTCGGCTACATGGAGCCTGGCCGCAACTACGATTTTTCCAAAGATATCTTTCCGTTGCTGCTGCGCGACGGCAAGCGGCTCGGCGGCCACGTCATCTCGGATTACTGGGCCGATGTCGGCAACTTGCAGCAGTATCAGCAAGCGAACTACGATGCGCTCTCGGGCGCTGTACGCACGCGCCGTCCGCCGGATCAACTCGCCTATAACGTGTGGATCGGTGCCGATTGTTCGATCGATCCGTCCGCCTCGATCAGCGGTCCCGTGCAGTTCGGCGACGGCGTGACCGTCGGCCCCGGCGCCGTGATCGAGGGGCCGTCGTGCATCGGCGACGGATCGATCGTCGAAGCGGGCGCCACGATACGGCGCTCGGTTCTGTGGGAGAACGTGTACGCCGGCGACGACGCACAGTTGACCGATTGCACGATCGCCAACCGCACGATCGTCAAGGCGCGCGCATCGATCGGCGAGGGAACCGTCGTCGGCGAGCGCTGCGTGATCGGCGAGTCGGCGGTGGTCCGTCCGCATCTCCGTCTGTGGCCCGAAAAAAACGTCAGCTCGGGCGCGATCGTCTCGATGTCGCTCATCTACGGTATCAAATGGCCTGGCTCGCTCTTTGGGGGCGTCGGCGTGACCGGCTTGGCCAATTTGGAGATCACGCCGGAGTTCGCGCTCAAACTCGGGCAGGCGTTCGGCTCGTTTCTGCGCGCCGGCGATTCGGTGATGACCAGCCGCGATACCCATCCCTCGAGCCGCATCATGAACCGCTGCATCATCTCCGGGCTCCTGAGCGTGGGCGTGAACGTGCTCGATCTGCGCTCGTATCCGCTGCCGCTCTCGCGGTTCGCCACGCGTACCGGGGGAAACGGCGGCGTGCACGTGCGCATCGCTCCGGGCGATCCGCACTCGCTGCTGGTCGAGTTCTTCGATCGCAGTGGAATCAACGTCGACAAAGCGACCGAACGCAAGATCGAGAATCTGTTTTTCCGCGAGGACTTCCGGCGCGTCGCGATGGACGACGTCGGGCTGCTCGATTTTCCTGCGCGCGCGCTCGAGAGCTACACTGCCGCCTTCCTCGAGGCGCTGGCGCCGAAGGGCATGCACGAACGCCGCTTTCGCCTGGTCATCGATTACGCCAACGGCAACGCTGCGCTGGTGCTCCCGCGCATTCTGAGCAAACTCAACATCGAGACGATCGCACTCAACGCCTATTTCGACGACAACCGCGTTCACGCCGGGATTGCCGATCGCGCCAAATCGCTCGACCAGCTCAGCGACATCGTCTGCACGCTCAAGACCGACTTGGGTATCTTGTTGGACCACGACGGCGAGACGTTCGCGTTGGTCGACGATCGCGGCCGTATCGTCGACGGCAACGCGCTGATCGCGCTGCTCACGCTCTTGGTGGTGCGGGGCGGCGCAAAGACGATTGCGGTACCGGTGATGGCGCCGGGCGCGATCGAGACGATCGCCGCCGAGTACGGCGCGAGCGTGATTCGCGCGCGCAGCGACCGGCGTTCGCTGATGGCGCTGGCCGAAGCGCGCGGCAAGGAACTAGCGTTCGCGGGTGGCGCGAACTACGAAGTGATCTTTCCCGAGATGCATCCGGCCTTCGACGCGCTCTACGCTTCGGCGAAGGTCATGGAGCTGCTCGCGCGCGAAGGCAGGCGCTTGAGCGAACTGGTCGACATGCTTCCCGACTGGCACGTCGCGACGGTGCGCGTGCCCTGCCCCTGGGAGCACAAAGGACGCGTGATGCGCTCGCTGATCGCCGAACAGCCGCGCGATCAGATCGAACTCTTCGAGGGTTTACGCGTACGCCATGACGACGGTTGGGTGCTGGTGCTCCCGGACGCCTCCGATCCGACCTTCAGCATTTACGCCGAAGCGACGAGCGACGGCGAGGCCTACGCGTACGCAGAACGCATGGGCACACGCATCGAGCAGCTCGCCGGCGTATGAGCCCCGATCCATCGGTCTTTCGAGCGTGGGGAAACTTCTACGTGATGACCGGCTCGGCGGCTGCGGCGTTGACCGGCTTGATGTTCGTGGTCACGACGCTGGTCGCGCAGCGACCGCCGGCGGTACGGCAGAGCGCGAGTCCCAGTGAGGGGACGAGAACCTTCAGCTCGCCGACGGTCGTGCATTTCTGCGCGGCGTTCTTTATTTCGGGAGTCCTCGCCGCGCCGTGGCACAAGATCGGATACGCCGAACTGCTCGTGGCGCTTTTAGGTCTATTCGGCGTCGGATACGTGGTGAGCATCGCGCGCCGCATGCGGCGCATGACGCGGTACAACGTGGACTGGGACGAGTGGCTGTGGTACGTCGCGCTTCCCATGCTCGCGTACGCGGTTCTCGCCGTGGCCGGAGCCGGTCTGGCGATAGGACCGGCGCAATTGCTCTTCGCGCTGGGCGGCGCGACGATGCTGTTGATCTTCATCGGCATCCACAACTCGTGGGATATCGTGACCTATTTGGTGATCTTCAACGCGGAGGAATGACCGCTATCGAGCGCGCCGGCGACCGTTCCGGAGTCATTGACCGAGGTCGCCTCGCCGGCGAAGTAAAGTGTTTCGCCGACGGGCGCGCCGAGCGAGGCGCGCGCCTCGCCGCCGCCGACGCGCAAAAACGTGTAGGCGCCGCGCGCAAACGGGTCTGCTTGCCAGTCGTGATAATATGCGGAGCGCAACTCCGCGCGAACGTCGACCGATGGGAAGAGGGTCTGAGCGGTCTCGAGTGCCGCGTCGATCGGATCGATGCGACGCTCGATCAGGCGCAGAGCCGCGCCGCCGCCGGCCCATGCCGAGAGCAGCGTCGTGCGTTCGGGCAGCCGCGTCCACAAGGTGCGTAGCGGACAGCCCGGCGCCTGAAAGAAACCGGCGTCGCGATAACGGCCGCCCTCGACCGTTTCCCAGAAGCGCGAGCGAAAATCGAGCATCACTTTGATGACGGGGCCCATCGCAATTGCGGCGATCGCGGTTCGTTTATCGCCTGGTAAGATCGGATCGAAGAGCTTTGGTTCGGCGTGCAGGACGCCGATCGGCAGGGTGACGATCGCGCGCCGCGCCTCGATGTGCGTGCGGCCACCCGGACGCGACGCGTTGATGTGTACGCCTTGCGCCGACCAGCGCACGTCGTCGACGCGAGTTTGGAGCAGGGTCCGATCGGTTACGCTGCGCGCCAGGTGCCGCATCAACCTGCCGTACCCGTTGACCGCGCGAGTCGACGTATCGTTGATGCCGCTGCGCCACTCTTTCGCGATCGCGATCGCACTAGCATCGCTCGTAATCGCAGCATCGAAGCCTTCGATCAGATACCGGACCGCGTCGCGCTGGTCGTCGGAAAGCTCCTCTCGCGCAATGGTGTCGAGAAACGCTTCGACGCTTTGGTCGCGACCGCGAACGTCGACGCGCGTAAGGACGCGTTCGATGGTTTCCCAGACGTCCGGCGCTTCTTCGAGCCGGCCGTCGCGGCGTTGGAAGGCGCGGAACTCCTCGCCCATCTCGGCTTCGCCGCTCTCCTGCAGCAATGCGAGCGTGGACTTCGGCCGCCCGTGAATGAATTCGGCGCCGAGCTCGACCGGCAGCGAGCCGTCGTGCGATCGCAGGGTGTACGCGCGGCCGCCGACGCGCTCACGTGCTTCGATCAGCAGATAATCGACGCCGCGCTCGTGCAGATGCCGCGCCGCCGCGAGTCCGGAGGCACCGGCACCGATGATTGCGACCTCCGTCCGGAGTTCCGTCATCGGCGTGCGTTCATGAAGGCGAGCTTCGCATCGAGTACCTCGAGAACCGACGGCCAGGTAAACCGGCGCGCGGTTGCGAGCGCACTTTCGCTCATGCGCTCGCGCAAGCCTGGATCGCCGAACAGGCGCTCGAGATAGCTCGCGAGTTCGGCCGGATCGCCGGTATCGCAGACGATTGCGTTGTCGAAGGCGCGCGCGTAATCCTCACCGGTCGAGCCGCAAACGGCGATGCCGCCTGACGCCATCACCTCCAATCCGACCAGGCCGAACGGTTCCTTACCGCTGTTCGCGAGCACGGCGTCGGCCGCGGCGTAGAGCGTGAAGAGCAGCGCGTCGGGCAGGAAGCTGCGCACGTTGACGATGTCGGCGTGCGTGTTGGCCAACACGCCGGCGAGCGACTCGGGTGAAGGCGCATCGATGTTTACATCGTCGATCTCGAGGCCGCGATCGCGCGCGCGCGCGAAAACCTCGCCGGCGTAGGGTTCCTTGCCGCCGCGAATTGCGAGCACGACGGAGGTGCCCGCGGCGCGCAGATCGGCGAGCGCATCGATCGCCTGAAGCCAGCGTTTATCGGGGTCGAAGCGGCCCACTTTCACCAAGAGGCGGCGATTGCCCAACATGCGCCGCAGGTAGGCGGCGCCGGCCGCACTCGCCTCGGAGAAAACGCGTTCGGGAATGCCGTTGGGGATCACCAATGCCTGTGCTCCGTGTTGCGCGAGCTCGAATTTCATATAACGGCTCACGCAGGTGATGTGCGCTGCCTGCGCGAGCGCATGAAAGTCGATGGTATGAAAGCCGTAGGTATTGTTGGCGTTCCAGGCGATCGTGAGGGCGTCGCGCATCCCCGCCTCGCGCGCGAGCCGATCCAGGCCGAAGACCGCCGGCGCGACCTGCCAGTCCTCCGCCATCACCAGCACGCGCTCGCCGCGCTCCGCCGCGTGGCGCACGAATTCCTCGACGACGAACGGCGGCACGCTGCGCGCGTAGTCCTCGATCTTTCCCCACTCACCGTCGTACACGCCGTGCGGATGATGCACGGAGATCCATTGACACCAGCGCCGTAGCGTCAGTTCCGAGCCGCGCCGCTCGACCGGCTCACGCTGCGGATCGCCGACGAAGATCAGGTCGGTGCGCACGCCGGCTTCGTCGAGTGCGATCGCCAGTTCGCTCACGCGCACGCCGAGCCCGCCGACCATCGCGTAACGATCGGGGCCTTCGAACGCCAGAATGACGACTTGACTCCTATTAACCGTATTCACTGCGCTGCTCTATGAGTTTTGCAACCAGCGCCGTCCAGCCGGTTTGGTGGCTCGCGCCCAGACCCGCACCGTCGTCGCCGTTGAAATATTCGTAGAAGAGAAGGTTGTCGCGCCAATGCGGATCGGCGTTGAACTTCTCGACGCCGCCGAAAACCGGCCGGTGGCCCTGTGCGTCGGGAAGAAAGATGTTGATCAGGCGTCCCGAAAGCATCGCGCCGACCTCCCACAGGTCCAGCATCGTTCCGCTTCCGGTCGGCGCTTCCACTTTGAGCGTGCTGCCGTAGTAGTAGTGAAAGCGCTGCAGGGCTTCGACGAGCAAGAAGTTGAGCGGATACCAGATCGGACCACGCCAGTTCGAGTTGCCGCCGAAAAGCCCGCTGGTCGACTCGGCCGGCTCGTAATCGACGCTGTACTCTTGGCCGTCGAGGCGCAGCACGAACGGGTGCTCCTTATGATAGCGCGAGAGCGCGCGCAGACCATGCGGGCTCAAGAACTTCGACTCATCCAGCATCGCGCTCAGAATGCGCACCAGCCGGTCGCGGCCGACGATGGCGAGTAACCGGCGCTCGCCCATGCCCGGCTCCGTGATGCTCGCGACGTTGCGCGCCAGTTCCGGCCGGTGCGTGATGAACCACTCGACGCGCCGCTTGAACTCGGGCAGCGAGTTGAAATCCTCCGGCTCGATGATCTCGACCGCGAGCAGCGGCAGCAGTCCGACCATCGAATGGATCCGCATCGGGATCTGCGTCCCGTCGCCCAGCATCAGCATGTCGTAATAGAAGCCGTCCTCGTGGTTCCACAGGCCGTGACCGCCGAGATGGTTGATCGCATCCGCGATGTAGAGGAAGTGTTCGAAGAACTTGATCGCGATGTCTTCATAGACGTTCTCGTGCATCGCCAGCTCGAGCGCGATCGCCAGCATGTTGAGGGTGTAGACGCCCATCCAGCTCGTACCGTCGGATTGATTCAAAAATCCGCCGGCCGGCAGCGGTTTACTGCGGTCGAAAACGCCGATGTTGTCGAGCCCGAGAAAGCCGCCCTGGAAGACGTTGTTCCCTTGTGCGTCCTTGCGATTGACCCACCAGGTGAAATTCAGCAGCAGCTTTTGGAAGACGCGTTCGAGAAATGCGATATCGCCGCGGCCGTGTTCTTTCTGCTCGATTTGGTAGATGCGCAGCGCCGCCCAGGCATGGACCGGCGGATTGACGTCGGCGAACGCCCACTCGTACGCCGGGAGCTGCCCGTTGGGATGCATGAACCATTCGCGCGCGAGCAAGATGAGCTGCCCCTTCGCAAAGGCGGGATCGATCAACGCGAACGCGACCGTGTGAAAGGCGAGGTCCCAGGCCGCGAACCACGGATACTCCCACTTGTCCGGCATCGACATGACTTCGGCCGAATCGAAGTGGATCCAGTCGTGATTGCGGCCGTGCAGGCGTTCCGGCGGCGGCGGCGGCTGTAACGGATCCCCGGTCAGCCAGCGCGGCACGTTGTAGTGATAGAACTGCTTCGTCCACAACAGACCGGCGAATGCTTGGCGCTGAACGCGCCGCGCTTCGACGTCGGCATGAAACGGATTGATCTCTTCGTAGAACGCGTCCGCCTCCTCGATGCGCGTGGAAAAGAGCGCGTCGAATTCTTCGCCGAACGGCGGATCGTGCGGGTTGGCCGAGAGGCGCAGCTCGAGCGTGCGGCTCTCGTCGGGCGCGAGCGTGATCGGATAGTGCGCGCTGACCTTGGTGCCGCGCGCGCTCGCGCTGACCGCGGAGCGCTCGCCGTGTACGATAGCGCGCTCGATCCCGTCTTTCACGTGCGGCGTACGGTTCGAGATGCCGTAGAGGTGCTCGAAGTTGGTTTCATTTTCGGTGAAGAGCAGTTCGGCCGCCTCTTTGGCGTAAAACCAGTAGTCGCCGAGGTTGGCCTGATGCGCCACACAGGCGTGAATCCCGTGGACGTGATGGCGCAGCTCGATCGAGGAACGCTCGATGCCTTCGCGCCAGCTCCACTCGTTGCGAAACCAGAGCGTCGGCAGCAGATGCAGCGTATGTTCCGCGGAGCCCCGATTGGTGGCGCGGACTCGAATGAGGATGTCGTCGAAGTCCGACTTGGCGTACTCGATCTCGACGTCAAAGTACGCGTTGGCATCGAAGATGCCGGTGTCGATCAGCTCGTACTCCGGCTGCGCGCGCGAGCGCCGGCCGTTTTCGTCGATCAAGTCCCGATAGGGAAACGCCGCATGCGGATACTTGTAGAGTGCGCGCATGTACGCGTGCGAGGGCAGATTGTCGAGATAGTAATAGTACTCCTTGACGTCTTCGCCGTGATTGCCCTGCGTTCCGGATAGTCCGAAGAGTCGCTCTTTGAGCCGGTCGTCGTTGCCGTTCCACATCGCCAGCGCGAAGCAAAGATGCTGGTGGAGATCGGAGATGCCGAAAATGCCGTCTTCGCCCCAGCGGTACACACGCTGCCCGGCGATGTCGAACGGAAAATAATCCCAAGCCTCACCGGTTGCACTGTAATCCTCGCGAACCGTGCCCCACTGCCGGTCGCTGACGTAGGGCCCCCACTGCCGCCAGTTGTGACGCGAGCTGTGCTCGAACATCCGCGCGTGCTCGGCGGTCGGCGGCTCGATCATTCCTCGATCTCCTCTAATGCGTGCCAGGTCCGTAACGCTTCGCCGACGCTCCATGCCTGCGCGATGCAGCCGCGCGGATCGTGCGGCGGATCACCGTCGGCGATCTCGGCGAGCGTCCCGATTCCGTACGTGTTGATATGCGCGGCAACAGCCTCGATGAAACGCAGGGCTCGACGCCGGTCGCCGTATGCATTTGCGTAAGCGCGGGCAAATGCCCCTGCGAGAAAGGGCCAGGCGGTTCCGCGATGATAGGCGGCGTCACGGTCGCTCGGCGATCCGGCATACCGGCCTACGTAAGCCGGATCCGACGGCGCGAGCGAGCGCAGGCCCATCGGCGTCCACAGCTCGCGCGCGATGCGATCGACGATCGCATGTTCGCGGCGGCTCTCGAATGCTCGGAACGGCAACGCTACGGCGTAAACGGCGTTGGGGCGAATGGCCGCGTCGTTTCCGTCGGGACCGTCCAGCACGTCGAACGGGTAATTCGTCTGCTCGTTCCAGAACCGGCCGAATGATGCGCGCGCGCGCGAGCCGAGGTCGCGGTAGCGCGTGGGATCGCGACCGAGCTTCTGTGCGAACGCGTCCAACGTGCACAGTGCGTTGTACCATAGCGCGTTGATCTCGATCGGCTTGCCGATCCGCGGGGTCACGACCCAATCACCGATCTTGGCGTCCATCCACGTCAGCTGCACGCCGGGTGTGCCGGCGCGAAGCAAGCCGTCGCGTTCGTCGACCGCGATATCGTAGCGCGTTCCTCGCGCGTACCAATCGACGATCGCGTGCAGTGCGTCGAACAATTCCTCGAGCAAGGCACGATCGTGTGTTGCCGCGTGATAGAGCCGCACCGCTTCGATGAACCAGAGCGCGGCATCGACCGTGTTGTACTCGGGCGCTTGACCGCTATCCGGAAAGCGATTGGGCAGCATGCCGCGATCGAGCGTTCGCGCGAACGTGCGCAGGATCGAGCCTGCGACCTCGGGCGCGCCGGTCGTCAGTGCAAGACCGGGCAGCGCGATCATCGTATCGCGTCCCCAATCGCCGAACCAATGATAGCCGGCGATGACCGTGCAGCCCGGCGCGCCGTCGATCGTGCGTGCGACGACGAACTGATCGGCGGCCAACACGAGGGCCTCGATCCAGGCCGGCGGATTCTTCAGACGCGGATTCGCGTTTTTCCAGCGCGCGAGCAGCTCGCGTTCACGCGCATGCGGGTCAGCCGGAACACCGGGGTTTGCATCGAGCGAAGCGGTGACGAGCAGGTTCGCGCCGGTCCTTGGGAGCTGCGCGTGAATCGTCAACGCGTGGTACAAGTCTTCGACGTCGTCGAGCCCGCGCTCGCGCTCGGCGTCGTAGCGGAAACCGTAGTACCAATCGGCTGCGGATTCGAGCCGCGCGCCGGGCGCCTTCAGGTGCCAGGCCGTGCCGTCGCCCAGCCTGATCGTGGCGGCGTCGTCCTCGACTCGGGCGACGTCGCACACGTCGAAGGCATGCGTCAGCGCATGGTAGTCGCGATCGTTGACGTAGGCCTTGAGGACGAGCTCGACCGGAGCGCTCGCATCGCGCAGGGTCCACTGCACGTAGGTCGTGTTGGCGCCGTGTTCCATCCAGATCCGGCGCTCGAGCAGCGCATCGGCGAAGGCGTACGTCCAGGCCGGGACGCGGCCGTCGAGACGAAAATCGACGAGGAGACGAAAGCCTTGCGGCGCGAGCGTTCCGTCGTGCCAGCGATTCGACGAAAGATCGTACGAGACGCCGTTATAAACGGCGGAAGCGTCGAATTTACTCAGCAGCACGCGCCGTCCGAGCGGCGGATCGAGCGCGGCAACCAGCAGTCCGTGATAGCGCCGCTCGAGCACGTCGCTCTTGGTGCCTGAAGCATAGCCGCCCAAGCCGTTCGTGCACAGCCACTCCGACGTCATTGCAGCGGCGCCCAGCGTTGTACGAAAAAGACGAGGGTGCGGTCGGGGCGGCGGATCAAATAACCGCGCACGGCAACCGGCTCGTCCGGTGCGGTGATCAGGCGTCGCGCCAGCACGAGCGACCCGCTGGAATCGGTAAGAATTTGCTTGGTGGGATCGAGCGTGCCGGAAACCGTTACCGAGTTCCCGAGTTTGAGCTTTTCGACCGCGGCGAGCGGAACCGGCGGGATGAAGTGCAGCATTGCCGTGGCTTGCGGTGCGAGGTTTTGGCCGAGCAGTTGCGCGCGCACCGTATAGTCGCCCGGATCAGGCGTCGAGCCGTCGGACTCGATCGTATTCCAAACGTAAACCACCAAGACGCTCGGCCCTTGCACGAACGTGTGCTTGTGAATGGGAAAGGTCACGCCGGCCGGTTCGGCGGTCGAGCTGCTCCAAATCACGCGGTCGCCGCGCAGCACCGAAATCCGATATTCGGCCGGTTGCGCGAACGCCACCGCCACCGGGGCATTCGCGCTGTTGTGAACGGCGACTTCAATTGAAACGCCGTCGAGCAAATCGTAACTCGTCTGCTGCAATTGCAGCGAGAGCGTGAGCGCGGCCAGCGCGAGCATTTTTTAGCCTTCAACCCCGGCGGCGCGGATACCGGCCGGGGGAGGACAAAGAGAGCGAGCGCTCGCCCTGGCCGCCGCTCGCCGTCGAACTCACGCTTGTGAATTCCTGGGTTTAGCGACCGGGCGTCTGGGCATAGTACGTCCGTATCCTTTTCCGCAAGGAGAGATGAAATCCAGATGTCGATTCAAGAGGAGCCGCAAGGCGGCATGAGCGTGCGCGAAGCAGGTCGTCGCGGCGGCGAGCGCGTCAAAGCGAAGTACGGCACGGAGTTCTACGAAGAGATCGGCCGCAAGGGCGGCGAGGCGACCAAAACCAAATACGGCCCCTCGTTCTATGAAGTCATCGGTCAAAAAGGCGGCCAAAAGCCCAAGCGTAAGTCGTAAGCTCCACTTCATCCCGAACGGTAATCCAATTTATGGCTGGCAAAAAAGGCGGGAGCGGAGCCGATGACGACGCTGCGAAAGACATGTCGGTGCGCGAGGCCGGCAAAAAGGGCGGCGACACCGTGCGCGATCGCTATGGATCGACCTTCTATGAAGAGATTGGCCGCAAAGGCGGCAAGGCGACACGCGATCGGCATGGCGTAGAGTTCTACGAATCGATCGGTCAAAAAGGCGGCAAAGTCGTCAAAGAAAAGTACGGCCCGGATTTCTACGAAGAGATCGGCCACAAGGGCGGTCAGAAGGTGAAGAAGCTGATCGCCGAGGCCAAGAAGAAGCGGGTCGACGAATCCAGCGAGGAAGAGAGCTGAGGCGTCAGCGGCATCCTCCAGCCGCGATCAACCGCCTCGCTTCCGCTTCGACGTCCTTGGGGTCGACGCTCCCGTCGGGCTGAAGCGTCATCGCAAGGTTGCTCTTCGTCGTCCATGCAACGCCATCGGCTTTATAGTGTGCGATCTTACACGGCGTCGACGTGATGTCTTCGCCGTGTAAGAACAGCAGCGTGAAGTTTTGCTTCGGCCATTCCGAGAGCAGCATCGCCTGATTGCCGTATTGGTATTCGAACGCAACGCCGCGGTGGCTCGGCGTGTCCAAGTCGCCGAGCGGCGGAATGACTGCGTATTTCAGAATCTGCCGCGGCGGTACCCAGGGACGGTAGGAAATCTTCGTGACCGCTTGCTCGAGCGGCATCACGACGCCCCGGTCGTCGATCAGCATCGGCGGAAGCGACGGCTGCGCTGCGGGTCCTTTGTGCGCGCAGGCGGGAAGAGCCAAAAGGAGCACACAGGTAAGAGCCGAGCGTAAGCGGCGCATGCCTTATCTATCGGCCGACCGGCTGCTCCGCGCGAGCCCGATTTCCGCAAAAATAGGAAGGCGGCCGAACGATCTAATGTTCTATCTGAGTGCTTCCCTCGATCGAGCCGAAGTGAATCTGATCCGTTGCGAAGTTGATCGCGACCGAGCCGAACTCGAGCGTGTGATGGCCGGAATGCAGGAAGCTGGGATGCTGCATGAGGAGCATCTTCGAGCCGTTGGTCCAGATGACGAGATCGGTATCGAACGAGCGTTTGAGGGGGTCGCCGATCAGGGTTACCGTGACCTTTCCGATCGCGGTGAAATTCAGTGACAGCGTATCGACACTGATCCGTTCGGCCGTGATTCTGAGGTAGGGTTTCCCGTGTTTGAAGACGATGCCGTCGTGCACCCCCTCGACCGTTCCCACCGTTCCATCGGGTGAGAGCTGTGCCGTCGTGTAGTCGAAGCTCCAGGATTTGGTCGTGATGCGGTTGCCCAAAACGTGGCCGCCGCGCAGGGTAATGCCGGTCTGATCGGGCGGCAGGGGCGGCGTGCCGATCCCGGCGAGGATCACTTCGACGATCACGTAGATTGCCAGTACCCCGCCGGCCGCCAGCGCGACCCAGCGCCACTTAATTCGTTTCTTCACGCTGCCTCCCGAAGAGGACGAGCAGCAAATAGAGCACGATCGTCGCGAACAGGATCCGGGTCGGCCCGATGCGCGTGAACGGTGCGCCGGCGGGAGGCCCGACCATGCCGTGAACGTCCCCTCGCGTGTCGAGCGGCAGCTTTGCTTCCCAGCTTCCGTCGGGCGCGACGATGCCGCTGATGCCCGTCGCCGCGGCGCGGACGACGTATTCGCCGGACTCGATCGCGCGCATCTGCGCGATCTGGGCATGCTGGTACGGACCCGACGACGTCCCGAACCACGCGTCGTCGGTTGCCACGATCAGCACCTGTGCGCCGTGGCGCACTTCATCGTAGGCGAGATCTCCGAAGGCGGACTCCCAACAGATCAGCTCACCGACGTTCAGTCCGGCCGTGGTCGGAAAGACGCCGGTCCCCGTACCCTCGGCGAAATTACCGTTCAATTCGCCGACGTAGGGCAGCCACCACAAAAATTGTGCGCCGGGAAAATGTTCGGCGAACGGTACCAGTTGCCGTTTGTCGTAGACGCCGGTAACTCCGCCGGGAGTGAAGAGGTAGAGCGAGTTATAGTAGAGTCCTTCGCCGGTACGAATGCTTCCGACCACGACGCTCGCGTCGGCTTGCGCAGCGAGTGCGGTGAATTGCGTCATGAGTTGCGTGTCGGTGTTGAGTCCGCCTCCGCGCATCGCGATAACGGTTTCCGGCCACACGATCAGCCGCGGATGATAGGCGATCGCGCTGCGCGTCATCGCCGTGTAGACGTTGACGGCACGCAGCAGCGAGCCCGGCTGCCACTTGAGCGATTGCGCGATGTTGCCTTGTACCGCGACCACCGGAACGGACGGCGGCGGCGCGGTACGCGCGGGCCATGCGGCCCACGCGGCGCCCGTTGCCAACGCAACTGCGACGAGCACTGCGGCGAATGCGCGCCAGGTGCGCGTGCGCAGCGCGTAGGCCGCATACGCTCCCAGCAGCCACAAAACGAACGTGAGGCCGCTCGTGCCGGCATATGCGCCGAGCGCGCGCAGCGGCGTTTCGACCTGCGTCGTTCCGAGTTGCGCGAACGGGACGCCGAACACGCCGATCGAGCGCAGCCATTCGGTTGCCGTGAATGCAAGCGCGGCGGCGAGCGGCACCAGCGCCGGTGCGATGCGTGCGCGAGCGATGACGGTCATGACGCCGGCAACCGCGATGGCGAGCGCTTCGATCGCGGCGCTCACGATCACCGCGGCGTAAGCAAGCGGACCGACCGCAGTGCGAATCGTCGTGCTCCACCACCAAAACGAAATCGTGAAAAATACGACCCCACAGATCCACCCCAGGATGAGCGCGTGCTTCCAGGATGCGCGTTGCCAGGTCCAGAACAGCGCCCCTGCGGCAAGGGGGGGCGCCCACGCGTATCCCGCGCGCGGAAACGCCAGCGCAAACAACAAGCCCGCGAGTGCCGCAATCACCATCGAGCGCAGATGTTCCGAGGAAGACATGATTCGTAGAGCGGGTTTCGTGACGGGTTCAGCAGCGGTAGTCATCGCCTCGGCCTGCGGAAGACAGGTTACGCCCACCCGCGCGGGTATCGGACCCGGCGGCCTGGAGTCGGGCTTCATGAGCGTGAAGTTTAACGTTCAGAGCGCGTTCAACTTCTCCACTGATTCCTACGCCATCGTCTTCAACACCTCGGGCAGCGGCGTAACGCCGCTTCCGGTCACGACCAGCAACAACTACGCCGGCTATTCGATCGCGATCGTGGTCGGCGGAAACGGCGGCAGCGGCGTTCAGGCACAGGCGTACTACTACTACCGGCCCGCCAATACGTCGCAGGCGCCGGTGCTCTACCCGATCAGCCCCACGCCGCAGCAGCTGATCCTCACGCTCTACAGCGGCGGTCTCCAGACTCAATTCACCGTCATCTTCGCGCGCATCATTGCGAGCTTCAGTGCCACGACCACGCCGACGCCCAGCCCCACCGCCTCGGCTGCGGCTACCGCGAGTCCGACAGCGAGTCCGTCGCCGACCGCGACCGCCTCCGGTGTGGCCGTCTCGAATCTGTGGAACTTCAACTTCTTCGTTTTGCAAGGTCAGGTCTCGCAGTACGAAAGCCAGGGAAGTCTCCAAATCGTCGATTCGCTCGGCGCCGGCGGTGCGAACGACACGACGTACACCTCGCCGCAATTGGACGTCTCGACCTCGTTCGATACCGGAGCGTTTTACGTGCAGGCCGGTACGCATCCGTCGCAATCTGACGCACTGGCCGGCGGCGACATCGCCAACAATCCGTAGATCAGAGGTTGTTGAATGACGTCGGGATCAGCGGGCCGCCTTGACCGAGGGCGAACGTCGCGCCCTGCGTCGGGAACGCGAGGATGTTGATCTGCAGTGTCACGAGCTTTTGTGACTCGTTGTAGAGCCCTTCCAGTTGATAGCAGTTCCCGATCGTGTGCGTGACGTAAAGCACCTTTTGCTCGAGGCGTGCGTGCATCGTCCAGTCGATGGTAGTGACGAATTGCAGTGAGGTATCGCGGCCGAACGGCGTCGAGAGCTGCAGGTTCGTGCTTCCGAACCCTTGTCCGGGCCCCGGCGCGAACGAACCGCCGATGAGCACGATCGATTTCGGCGTCGGCGCGGCCGTGAACTGATAGGTCACGGGTTGCGCCTTCGCGTCGAAGTACGTCGAGAACCCGAGCGCGAGATTGTAGACATTGCCGTTGAGGACGCGCACCAGATCCTGCGCGTTCTTCGTGTTGGTACCCGGAAATTGATCGAGCGTGTAAAACGGCACGGACGCCGGTCCGTTATAGTTCTCCTCGCTATAAGTCAGCGTGTTGACGAAATGCTGGCTGAACGGGGTCGTGAGCGAAGCTTGCTGCTGAATCGACGCCTTGAGGTCGCCGGTTCCGTAAGCGTACTGATTCACGTTGACCGTCCCTTGAAAATCGCTGCCGAAGATTTTTGCGATCTCGGGACCGAGAACGAACGCCATGTCGGCGCGCTGAGTCGCGAAGGCATAAGACGGCTCGCTGTACTCACCGATCGTGAAGTTCGCCGATGTCGGAATCCAAAAATCCGGAAAGAATTTGTAAGGCCGGATCTGCAGCTGCGGGATCTCGTCGGATCCGTACGGCTGTGCCGCGAAGGTCTTGTTGTAGGTCATCTGGTAGTCCGCGCCGGGCGTGGTCAGGTGCAGCAGGTCGTTGACCGTCGCGGTCGAGTTGGTGGAACCCACGCCGCCGAAGCTCGACGAGCTGCTCGAAAGCGTGAAGTTGAACGCGTTGCTCAGCTTCTGATTGAACTGATCTTGATCGGTGAACGAAAAGCTGTTGCTGCTCGATTGCGAACCGGTGGCGCTGCGGCTGAAGCCGTACTGCTGCGAAGTGTGGGCGGTTTGATGGGCGACCGTGAAGTTCAGACTGGTCGTCGCCGGCAGGTTCGTGTACGGGCCGAAGTTCGACTGATAGCCGAGATTGAAGTTGGCGCGCAGCGTCCTGGAGATGTTTTCGGTCTCGGTCAAGGTCAAGTTGTCGGTGGTAGCATCGACGCGCCGGTCGTGGATCTCGTAGAAATTGATGCTCGCGTCGCGTCGCCCGTTTTTCTTCTTATAAAAGGCAACGTATCCCAAGCCGAGCCCGACCTTGGTGAAATAATTCAGGACGTAATAGCCGTAGAAGTACTGATCCTTCCCGAACGTCGTACGGGTTTTGATCCAGTAGCCTTCGTATTGGTCGTAGCCGACGTCGGGGAAATACTTGGGCCGCTGATTCGGATTGTCGATCGTGCGCAGCGGGATGACGACCTTGGGCAAGAAAAACACGGCAGCGGCGCCGAGCCAGAGGATCGCTTTATAGATGACGATCTTGTCGCCCGGATAGACGTCCATGTTCTTGCCGGTGATGTGATAACCGCCGCGCTGGTTCTCGCAGGTGGTGACCGATGGTGCAAGGCCGTGGCCGACACCCTGCGCGTCGGTGTGCAGGTCCTTGGCGCTGAAATGGACGAGGCCCTCATTCACGCCTTCCGAACTGGTGCCGCGTCCGTTGGTGAGGATCGCGGTCTGATCGATCGTGTCGAAGGTGATCTTATCGGCTTGGAGCACCGAATCTTTGGCGTGGTTGATGATGAAAGGGTGACCGGTGATCGTGATCGTGCGCAGTCCGTCGTAGTGCGCTTCGTCGCCGACGATCTCTTCCGCGCCGTAGAGGATGTGCACGTTGCCGGTCGCCTCGCCCGGTTTTCCGGGACTGGTGTTTCCCGAGACCTTGTCGGCTAGCACCGCGATGTAGTTCGGGGCAAGCGTCGGCACGCCGGTCGGCTCCGCGGTGGCTTTGGGCCGCGGCGCTCCCGCGGGTACGATCGGCGAAGGCGTCTCGCCGCCGCGCTGCACGAAGACGGGCTGATTCTGATCGAATGGATTGGGTGTCGGCGTGGGAACGGGCGGCGGTGTCGTCCCGGGCGAGCCGGTGGGCCTCGGCGTTGCGTACAGCGTGGTGGTCGAGTTCGGGCGCGTGCCGAATGTCGGCGTCGGCATCGGTGAGACGCCGGGCGACGCGCTCGGCGTCGGCGTCGGATTGAATTGCGCGACGTAACGGCTGCCCTCGGGTTCGTACGAGTCTCCGACTTCCTTGGCAAAGAGGCGCGCCTCGTGAATCGCGCACGACTGCCCGTTCATCAGCGCCAGCACGCGCGCGTTTGCCACCGTCTGATCTTCCGCCGCGAATCCGCGGGCCGGAACGTTTCCGCACAGCAACGCAAAAAGGCATACGCTTGCCGCGACTGCCCGGCGGCTCAACGATCTCGACTTCACGCCGTCAGTGTTCTTCCAGCCAGAGCAACACGAGTCCGGTACCGCCCATGATGATGTTCGGCAGCCATGCAGCCAGCAACGGATCGATTTTTCCGTTGCGCCCCAACGCTGCGGCGGCCGACGTAAGCAAAAAATATCCGAAGAAGGCAAGGATCGCCATCGCGATGCCGAGCATTTGTCCGCGCTTACCGTACCGCATTGCAAGCGGAACTGCGAGGATGACGGCGATGAACGACGCAAACGGCCACGAGAGTTTGTTGTAGAGGTTGATCTCGAGATTGCCCAGCGCCGATCCGCCGATGCCCTGCTGCTGAAGCGACTTCACTTGCGCCGACAAATTCTTGCTCGACATCGTCCACGGATCGGAGTTCTGATTGCTCATGAACTGCGCGGCGGTCTCGGCCAACGGCAGCCCGATCAACGCTTCCTTGACGTGCTGCTGGCTGGTCATCATGCCGTCGGCGCCGTAGCGCGTGTCGATCACGTCGTGCAGCGCGAGCTGCGTCCCTTCGACGGTGGCCGTCTTGGCTTGCAGCGTCTCGACGAAGATCCCGTAACGTCCGAGTTTGAAGACCTGAACGCCCTCCATCGTCTTGTTGTCGGGCAACACTTGGTTGACGTAAAACACGTTCCCGGTGTCGGGGTCTTTTCGGAAGAACTGCGGCTCGACCGGCAGCGCGTCGGTATGGTAGAGGATCTGATAGAACGTGCGCGTCGAGATATCGACTGCGGACGGCGCGATGTTCTCGTTGATCGCGTAGGATAGACCGAACATTACAAAGCCGAAGAGCAGCGGCGTGAGCGCGATGCGCCATACCGGAACGCCCGAGGTACGCATAGCCGTGATCTCGTTATCGCCCATGAGGCGCCCCATCGCCAGCAATCCGGCGAGCAGCACCCCGAACGGAAACGCCATCGGCGTCGCCTGCGGAACGCGGTAGAGTACGAATCGCAGCACCAGAAAAAACGGCGCGTGCTGATTGATGATGTAATCCGCGGCGACAAAGAAGATGTTCAGCGCCCAGAAGATCAGATAGGCGAAGAGCCCGGCGAAGAACGGCAAGAGCATCTCGCGCAGGAGATAGCGATCGAGAATCGGGATGCGCAGTGCGGCGAGACGGAGGCCCGGATGCGGCTGGCGTTCGGTGAGCGTCGCCATCGATTAGCCGGCCCGGTTACGCCGCGGCACTCAGTAGCTCCGGTAAGCGGAGACCACCCGGGCGACGTAAGCGCGCGTTTCCGGATAGGGTGGCACGCCGTGATAGCGATCGACCGCACCCGGCCCGGCGTTGTACGCGGCGACGGCGAGCGTCACATTTCCGTGATAGCGATTGAGCAGTCGCTTGAGATAGGAGGCTCCGCACTGCACGTTCTGGGTTGGATCGAATGCATCGCTCACACCGCAGCCGCGCGCCGTGCCAGGCATCAGTTGCATCAGCCCTTCAGCGCCGGCGAGGCTGATCGCGGAAGGATCGCCCGCGGACTCCGCCATCATCACCGCGCGCACTAAACCAGGCGGCGTCCCGGTGGTCAGCGATGCTTCCGACACGAGATCGCTGACCTGCAGCGAATCGAGCGAGCGCGGCGCATAGGGTAAATAGCCCCCACCGCTGCAGCTGTAGAGCAGGCTCAAGAGGCCGAGCATCCCGAGCAACCTTTTCATGGCTTCGTCATGTTCTCCGGGCCGGGGCCCCGGCCTCTCATAGGCCTACCAGCTTTACGTTAGCGTGAAACGCAATTCCCCGAGTTTCGAGATTTTGGTCGTGATGCGATCGCCTGCTTTCAGCCAGACCCGCTTGTCTATCGGGTATCCCAAAATCACGCCGCTCGGCGTTCCGCTGTAGATCACATCACCCGGCTTGAGCGTGATGAACTCCGACATGTAACTGACGATCTTCGCGCACGAGAAGATCATCTGCGCGGTGTTCATGTCTTGCCGCGGTGTCTGCTCGTCGTTGACGAAGGTTTGAATCTGCAACGTCTGCGGGTCCGGGATCTGATCGGCAGTCACGAGCCACGGGCCGAGTGGAGCGAATTGATCGGGCGTCTTGCCGGTCATCCATTGGGAGACTCGCAGCTGCGCATCGCGCGCGCTGAAATCGTTACCGCAGGCATAACCGAAGACGTAGGACAGCGCGTCGGCTTCGGAAACGTTGCGTGCCTCCTTACCCATGATGAGTACGAGCTCAGACTCGTAATCGAATTGCGTGAGCGGAAGCGTGGATACCGCGACCGTGCCGTTGTGCCGGTTGAGCGCGGTGTTGTATTTATTGAAGAGATCGGGATACGGCTGCGCCGTCATGTTGGTCTCGGCCAAATGGGCGCGGTAGTTCAAACCGACGCAGAGGATCTTTTCCGGCGACGAGACGAGCGGTGCGTATTCCACCGAGGATTCGCTGCGTATCGCGCCCTCGGGTGCCGCAGCAGCGATGCGCTGCAGCGAGGCGACGTCACCCCGGCCTACGATCACATCTTCGATCGTTTGCGGCGGATCGGAGATCCCGAGCGCGCCGGCCGCGCGCGAAACGTCGATGATGCCGTGCCGGCCGCGAATCCCGACGTGGTCGGCGCCGCCGTCGCGCAGCATCGTGAACGTCAGGCCCGTAACCGTGGCCGAACCGCTCTCGCCCGCGACGAGCGAGGGTGCGCCGCCGGCTACGGCGGCTGCCGCAGCCGCGGTTCCGGCAAGAAAGCCTTTGCGAGATACGTCCATAATGAACACCTCCGGTTTAAGGGCTTCGCTGCCGCTTTTGGGCGTCCCTCAGCGGCGCTCAATTCGCCGGAAGCTCGTTCGGCCGGCGAACGCCTGACGCACCGGTTGCGGAGCAAGAGCGTTACGAGCAGCGCTTCCGGTCTCATAAAGTCCTGTACTCACACACCGGCCAGGTAGCTCCCGCAAGATCGTGCCGCAACCGCTCCTTCGGTTTGTTCAAACCGCTTCGCCATGAGGCGAACAGGCGTTCGGCGTGCCCCCATCGTACCCTGAGTTTTGCGCAGCAAGTAGTGCTGGGGCGTATATTGGTCTCTGCACATACTCTGGAGGCGGAATTTCGGTTTGGTCCGCGAGAGTAGTACTCGATGCGAACCATCGGTGCGCGGGCACGAGAGAGCATGGGCGCGGCAGCCGCTAATTGTCAGCGGTATAACGTGCCGCTTTCTTTAGAGGCGATCTTCTTTTCTGCGGTCGAAACGTGGGATCCGTCGCGCGAAATACTACGAGAAGCGCAACTCGCCGAGATCTTTGTCAGACTTAAGGCCGTAACTAGGCCTGATGCTCCAAACGAAATCAGCCCTTGGTTTGAGGCTATAAGTCGCGACGACTTTCCGACACCATACATTTCGTTGAAGGACGTTATTGTGAGCTTGGCGTTACGGATTGGCGAACGCCTGGATACATTGCTCGTTGAAACAGGCCTCGATGTCGCAGCCTTACTTCGGCATGTTGAGGAAACGGCGGGAAACATTGTAGACGGACCCATTCCCGTCGAGCCTCCGTCGCCATTGCGATACGCGGTCGTCATAAGCGGCCCCGGATTTGACCACGCCGGCAATCGGTATGAGAGAAGAGAGCAGGCGGAGGCCGCAAAGCGCCATTTTGAAGCGTTGCTTCACGGGGCGAATCCGATTGTTCCCCGCCCCACAGCTTCATTTGGCTTCCATCTACCGCCCAATTTCTACCAAGCGACGCAAATTACGATTCGTGAATTAGGCTAGATCGTTACCGCGCTGCCAGTTTACAATCCGGTGCAGGCGAGCACGGATTCGATACCGATTCGACCCGCGTGGATGAGCCGTCCGTCGTGATCGCGACAGCGGCGTTTTCGTCGGTGCGGTAGACGGTTGCGGCGCCTTTCTGGAGCGTCTCAATCGTCGATGATCCAGGATGGCCGAAGAGGTTGTGCCGCCCCACCGAGATGATAGCGCTGCTGGGATGTGCGGCGGCGATGAATTCCGGCGACGAACTGTACGCTGATCCGTGATGTCGGCCCTTGAGGACGTCGGCATGCGAGTCGATGCCTTCGGCTAGGAAGCGTCGTTCCGCCGCAACGCCCGCGTCACCCATAAACACCACCCGAAACGAGCGATACTGCAAGATGAACGCGATCGAGTTGTCGTTGATCGCGTTTTTTCCGCCGATGAACGGCAACGACGGGCCGATGAACGTCAGCGTTATGCCGTCTCCGCGCCACACCGCCCCGGCGCGCGGATACACGATCGGCACGCACTCAGCATGTGCAACGTCGAGGCAGTCGTGATAGGCGTGACCGCCGTGCGTCTGACCGCTATCCGGCGATCTCCGCAACGCGTAATTTCCGCAACACCGGCGAACACCCGCGGACGTGATCTCATAAAGCCTTGTACTCACACAACAGAGCATCCGGAGTCGCATCGACGCGGAAAGTCATCTCATACTCGCATCAGTCGCGAGGAGCTACATCGGGAAAGCTTTCGAACCTATCAGCGTGCTTCTCGCACGGGACGAGGACCCACGTGTCCTCAGGGAAGTTCTTGGGATCGTACTCGATGACGGTGTACGGCAATCGATTCATAGCCGCGCAATTGGACGGACAGCCCGCTTCGGGATCGGCGGTCTTTATCGGATCGCAGATCCACAGCAGCCTGGCGGTGCGATATTGGGGAAGGCGTGGGCCGGGGCCAAAGCTTACACCTACGTCCCCACCGGCCGGTCTCCCGAGATTTCGAAATAACTCAGGCATAGGCACCCTCTTTGCCTGCGACACCTTCTAGCCGTTCGGGTAAGCCGCGTTGCAGTTCCCGCTAATGTATTCTTGTTGTGCCCAACCTGAGAAAACGGGAACGGGGAGCGGCGAAGCCGATCGTGTCCCAGGCCGTGGTGTATGAGAGGACTATCCTGGCCGCATAAATGAGAGCGGCCACCGTGGCTTTCGGCGAAGGTTGTTTTTGCAGAAAACAATCGACACGAAAGGAAACCACGATGACCAAGCCTAGTATGGC
>DATJTX010000013.1 GCA_035502855.1 Candidatus Baltobacteraceae bacterium | reverse complement strand
CGAGCCGCTCGCGATCGAGAAGGCCGGCGTCGTCGGCGCCGGCACGATGGGCAGCGGCATCGCGATCACGTTCGCGCAGGCCGGCATCCCGGTCGTCGTCGTCGACTCCAACGATGAAGCCGTCGAGAAGGCTCGCCAGACCGTGATGGGCATGTTCATGTACCAAGTGCAGAAGGGCAAGCTCACGCAGGAAGAAGCCTGGAAGCGCGGTCAGTCGATCACGTTTACGGACGACTGGAGCGAGCTCGCCGACGCCGACGTCGTCGTCGAAGCGGTCTTCGAGAGCATGGACGTCAAGAAAGACGTCTTCGCCAAACTCGATGCGATCGTGAAACCCGAGGGGATTCTCGCCTCGAACACCTCGACGCTCGACATCGACGCGATGGCATCGGTCACGAAGCGGCCGGAAAAAGTCATCGGCCTGCACTTCTTCGTGCCCGCCAACATCATGCCGCTGCTCGAGATCGTGCGCGGCAAGGAGACCTCGCCCGAAACGATCGCGACGGCGTTCAAACTCGCCAAGACGCTGCGCAAGACCGCAGTGCTTGCAACCAATGCGTTTGGCTTCATCGGCAATCGCATGGTGTTCGATTACGGCGCAGCGGCCGGTAGCCTCGCTGAAGAAGGCGTGGCGCCGGCGCGCGTTGATGCCGTGGCCAAGAAGTTCGGCTTCCCGATGGGACCGTTCGCGATGAGCGATCTCTCCGGCGTCGACGTCGGCTGGCGCATCCTCAAAGAGCGTCCCGACATGGCCAAGAGCCGCAGCAACGTCATCAATCGATTGGTTGAAATGAACCGCCTCGGTCAGAAGACCGGCTCGGGGTATTTCAAGTACGACAAGAACGTCGGCAAAGGACGTGAGCCGATTCCGGATCCCGATGTCGTGGCGCTCTTCGCAGAAGAGGCCAAGAAAGCCGGCATCAAGCCGCGTGAGGTCAGCGACGGCGAAATTCTCGAGCGTCTGGTGTATGCGCTGATCAATCGCGGCGCGTATCTGCTCGAAGAGGGCGTCGCGATTCGTCCCGGCGACATCGACATCGTCTACATCTACGGCTACGGTTTCCCGCCGCATCGCGGCGGCCCGATGTGGTACGCCGATGAAGCCGGCGTCAAGAACGTCTACGAGCGGGTCGTGGCGTTCGGTTGGCAGCCGGCACCGTTACTCAAGAAACTGGCAGAGTCGAACGGCAAATTCGCCGATCTCGCTGCAGCCAAGAGCCCGAAGGGCCAAGGAGAACTGACTCATGCGTGAGGCGGCAATCGTCTCAGCGGCGCGCACGCCGATCGGCAAAGCGTTCCGCGGTGCATTCAATCAAACGCCGGGCGCCACGATGGCCGGTTACGTCGTCGCCGAAGCGATGAAACGCGCCGGCGTCGATCCGGCCGAAGTCGAGGACGTCGTGATCGGCTCGGGCCTTCCCGAGGGCGCGACCGGAAACAACATCGGACGCACGACCGCATTGCGCGCGGGCTGTCCGGTGACGGTTTCGGGTCAAACGGTGAGCCGCTTCTGCGCTTCGGGTCTCGACGCGATCGCCGCCGCGTCCAAGCGCGTGATCGTCGATAACGCCGACGTCGTGGTCGGCGGCGGTGTCGAGTCGATTTCGATGGTGCAGAACTACCTCAACACCGAGTTCTACGCCGAAGAGTGGCTGCTCCGGCACACGCCCGACGTCTACATGCCGATGCTCTACACGGCCGACAACGTCGCAAAGAAGTACAACATTTCGCGCGCGTCGCAGGACGAATACGCGCTGCAAAGCCAGCAGCGCACGGCCGAGGGTCAAAAGGCGGGCCATTTCGACAAGGAGATCATCTCGCTGCCGACCTGGAAGTACAATCAAGACAAAGACAGCGGCGCCGTGAGCGAAGAGCCGGTTGCGCTCACGCAGGACGAAGGGAACCGTCCGGATACGACGCTCGAGGGGCTCGCGCAACTCAAGGGTGCGGTTCCGGGCATCAAAGACACCTCGATTACCGCCGGCAATTCCTCGCAGCTTTCGGATGGCGCGGCGGCCGTCGTGGTAATGGACGCGGCGCTTGCGTCCAAACGCGGCCTCGAGCCGCTCGGTTTCTATCGCGGCTTCGCGGTCGCGGGATGCGAGCCGGGCGAGATGGGCATCGGTCCGGTGTTCGCCGTGCCGAAACTGCTCAAGCAGCACGGCTTGAAGATCGACGACATCGGCCTGTGGGAGCTCAACGAAGCCTTTGCGGTGCAAACCGTCTACTGCCGCGACACGCTCGGCCTTCCCAACGAGCGCTTCAACGTCGACGGGGGCGCGATCTCGATCGGGCATCCGTACGGTATGAGCGGCGCGCGTATGACGATGCACGCATTGATCGAAGGCAAGCGCCGCGGCGTGAAATACGTGGTCGTGACGATGTGTATTGGCGGCGGCATGGGTGCCGCCGGCCTCTTTGAGGTTGCTTAGGCCCCCGGTGTCGTTAAAAGGAGCCTCGTGTGCCTCTCGCACACGTCGGCTCCTTTTGCCTAACCGGAACGCCTAATCGAACTTCCAACAGGTAACGCTCACTGTTGGAAGAGCGCGCTTTCGCCTTTCGAGAGCGCCTTCACATCGGCGGTGCTGATGAAGGCGACGAATTCGCCGGGTTTACCGTCGATCGCAACGACCGAGATGACGCACCGCCACGGCGTGTTCTTCGCGTCGACCTTCTGGAATGTTTGCGAAGCGAGGGATGTGCCGGATGATTTCGTGCCGGCCTGCCAGCCGGCGGCGGTCATTTGGTTCGCGAAACCGTCGAGCAGCGCACCCGCGGAGGATCCGTTGTGAATGTACGCGGCGGACTGACCGCTTGGAAATCCAATTTGCGAAACCGACATGCGGACGCCTACGGGCGCCTGCAGTTTCGGCAGCGGCGATCGCAAGGCGCTGCTTACGAGCGCCATCAACGGATTGCGGCCGCAGATGAGGTCGCCGGTGGTTCCCTGCTCGCTGATCGAGACGCGAAGGTCCTGTGGATCCGCCGCTCCGGTCTGCGCGGTGATCAGCGGTGCGTTCGCTTTACAGTATATTGCCGTCTGCGGACCGGTTGACGAAACGAAGCCGCCCGCGTTCGTGGGAAAGGGTTGTTCCTTCCAGCCCGCGGCGATGAGCGCGGCGCCATAGGCTTTCAATGTGCCCGCCCCGGCATTGTAGTACAGGTTGTAGGTATCGACGGTGACGGGGGACTCGAGCGATTGGTGCACGCTTCCCACGATGGTAGCCGAAGGTAATGGGACTTTTGGCATGTCGGCGGGCAACGTCCCGACATAGACCGCAGCCGTTCCACCGCCGATGGCCGCGAGCCGATGCAGGAGGAGCGTTTCGTTATCCGGTGTCTGCGCGAAGACGGGAATCGCGTAAGCGGCCAAAAGTGCCGCTAGCGAAATGACGGTGCGTTTCATGATTGCCTCCAAAAAGGACCCGGCGTGTCCGCCGGGTCCTTTTTGGTCTATGTCGCTGCGAGTCCTAGAGAACAGGCAGCGCGACGTCGAGGACCATCAGCAGCTTGTTGCGGTTGATGGTGTCGGCGTTCGAATAGGGATAGCCCTCGTGATGTTCGTAGAGGTTGGAGTTGGTGACCGACAGGGTGACGTACGGCGGCCACTTCTTGATGAGCCCGAAGTCGACTTCGTTATAGAGATACGGCACCGGGGCATTGATGAAGTAGTCGAAGTTGTTCAGGTAGGTGCCGAAGAACGCGAGCGTCGAGGTGTGCGGATCTCCAATGGGCAACGTGATGTTCGGCGTGACCGTCGTATGCATCAGGCTACCCTGGGTCGGCACGACCAAACCCGATGGGCTGGCCTTGAAGACGCCGGCGGTATTGTGGGGAATATACTCCTCTTCAACCGCGAGGCCGAACAGCTTGCCGAAGTACTTGCTGCCCGGGCCGACGCGAGTGGCCAATTTGAGGTAGAGCAGGTGCCACGCCGTCTCGCCGGCACTGTCTTCATTACCGTTGCCGCAGCACATGCGCGCGCGCTCGCGCCATCCGCCCGAAACGGTGACCGGACCCGCGAGCCAGTTCAGCGCCGCGTCGTCGACCCGGTCGTCGTTGAGCTTTTGGTACGTATACGGGATCACGAACTCTTTGGCGGCAGTGCAAGGCAGGCTCGAGCAGACTTTGCTTGCGATGCCGACGCGGCCGATGTTCTGATTGACATAGCTATGAGCATAGCTGAGGAAAAATTTCTTCGAGAGCTTGATCTGGATGCCGTAGGTGAAATGGATGACCGGATTTGCGAACTGATACTGACCGGTGGGTCCACAATCTTGCGTCGTCGCGCAATAGCTAGAGGGAAGCGCGAGATCCGATGATCCGACGTTCCACGTTCCCATGCCCCCGACGTGAACGGTGACGAAGTGCGGTTTGGGCGGATCCTTCTTCGGGGCCGCCGTGGCTTGAGCTACCGTGATACCGCTCGTCGTTGCGGCCGGTGTCGTTTGCGCCGAAGCAATCCCGACAACCGCCATGGTGCACAGTACGAGCGCTGCACTTAGCGTAATGAGTACTCGTTTCAAGGTTCTCTCCTTTGTGGTGTGATGAGCTCCTCCTACGAAGTTAGGTAACACCTGATGCTTCGCGTATCCCGGAAGAAACGGCGAAGCCAAATGCCGTGAAAGTGATCGCAGCTGAAACGACGATATACCGATGTATGCGGTCGACGCCTACAGCCACGCAAGCCGCTCCTTATGAGTGAGCCACGGCATTATATTGAGTTAACTCATTATTAATAAGCAGCGGGAACACCTGGAATCCTTCTGCAATATATACCAAGCGTCAGCGGCGCTCATCCAGCGCGGCGTCTTCGCAGCGAATGCGCCAACCGATCAACACGGCATTGGCGGCGCTGAACGTCAGCGCAATTATCCACGCGCCGAAGGCGAGCGGAAGGACGGCGATTTCGACGCATACGATCGCGTAATTCGGATGACGCATCAACGCGTAGGGACCGCGGCGTATCAACGGCGCGCCGGGAACGGTGATGACGCGGGTCGTCCAATAGGGGCCAAGCGTTGCGATCACCCAGACGCGCGCGATTTGAGCCAGGGCAAACACCGCCAGCAGCGGCATGCTCGGCGCCGCCGATGCCGGAATGAAGACGGCCATCGAAAGGAGCCACGCGGCATGCAATGCCACGAACCACGGGTATTGCCGCCGAGCGACCTCGATGCCGCCGCCGGCGAGCAGACGCTGCGTGTTGCGGCCGGCGTAGCGAAGCTCGACCAGCCGTAAGAGTGCGACGAAGAGCAAAGTCCAGTAGAGCGGCGTCATCGTTCCAGGGTGACGAACGCGGCCGTAAATCCCGGCCCCATCGCCGAGAGCAGCGCGCGCCGCCACGACCCGCTCGCGAGCGCCCCTTCACGCAGCGCGCGTTCCAGCACGAAGAGCAGCGTCACCGCCGACATGTTTCCGTATTCCGTGAGGACCGCGCGCGAATCGGCCAATGCACCGGAGGGAATGCCGAAGGCCGATTCGAGCGCGTCGAGGACTTTCGTGCCGCCGGGATGGCTGAGAAAAACGTCGATGTCGGCGCGCGTCAGCCCCGACTCCGCGAGGTAGGTATCGACGACCGGCCGCATTTGGGTTTCGACGAGCTGCGGAATGTCGCGCGAAAAAATCGCGCGCAACCCGTCCTCGGCAACGTCCCATCCCATCACGTCGAGCGTGCTCGGAAAGGTATGCTCGCCGGATGCCCGCAGGATCGGTCCCCCTCCGCCCGTCCGCAGCACCGCAGCGGCGGCGCCGTCGCCGAAGAGCGCGGTTGCCACCACGTTGCTCTTCGCGAGATCGTCGCGGCGAAACCAGAGCGCGCACAATTCCACGACCAGCAATAAGACGGTTGCATTTGCACGGGATTGCGCCATCGTGGCCGCGCGCGCGAGACCAATCGCCCCGCCGACGCAGCCCATGCCGAAGATCGGCAGCCGCTGCACGCGGTTCGAGAAGCCCAGCCGATCGATCAGCCGCGCGTCCAAACTGGGCGTGGCGATGCCGGTGGTGGAGACGACGACGATCGCATCGACCTCGCTCGCGCTGCACCCGGCACGTTCGAACGCATCGCGCGCGGCACGTTCGAGCAGCGTTTGCGCGGATTCGAGATAGATTTCGTTGCGCTGCGGCCAGGTGTGCGGATCGTAATACCAGTCGATCGGCACGCATGAATAACGACGCCTGATGCCGGTGGTCGAGAAGACCGGCATCAGGCGTTGAACGACCTCGGAGCGAGAGAACTGCGCGCGAACGCGCGCCGCGACATCGTCTTGTTGGAGCGCGTACGGCGGAACGGCCGTCGCGATCGAGACGAGCGCTACCTCTTGGCCCAGGCGATGCACCACCCGTCAGGACTGATCGTGCCATGTACGACGCTACAGGCGTGCGGCGGTCTGAAGAAGCGGCACTGCGAGCACTTTTTGCCGCCCGGCCCCGGCTTGTCTTGGTAGTGGAACTGTTTCTTGTTGTTCTGGGCGAGCGCCGGAGCGGTGCCCAGCGAGACCGCCGCGGCGAGCGCGGGCAGCACGATCAAGCTGCGCAGCGCCTCTTTGCGGGTTTGGGACTTCGACGAACGATCCATGAACGGCTATCCTCCCGTGCGTCCGTAAGGTGGGTCTACGGCTTCGTGCCGGGCACCGCCTGCGTCCGGTAGAGATAGTAGCCCACTGTGCCATCGTAACGCGGAATCGTTTCGATCAGTTCCGCGTCGGGCGGCGCGTCGCTCGAGCTCGGAACCGCCACGATCGCGCCCGCTGCCTCGCAGGCGCGCGTGTCGTACTCGATCGTTCGCACGTGCAGATCGCGCAGATAGAAATCGAAGAGCGTAGGCGCGTTGAGCGTATCGAGACCCACAAAGCAGGCCACCTTCGGATCGAGCGCGCGAACGGCGACGAAGAGGTCGCGGTTTTCGTATCCGAACGCTTCGGCGGACGGGGCGACGTAGTCGATGAAATAGGCCTTGCAGAACTGCGCGAACTCGACGAAGACGACGATCGCCAGAACGAGCACGGCCGCGAGCCGGTAGCGCCGCGCGCCGCCGTCGTTCGTGAGCGCGCCGCCGAGCGGATAGATCAGAAGCCACATCCAGAGCCATGCCGCGCGGGCGGAAGCGCCAGCATGGCGATAGCAAGCGCGACACCGTCGGGCAACGCGGCTCGATACGAATACGAAGCGATGCCTAGGAGCGCGCCGGCAAGCGCGAACGCTTCCGCGCGCCGCTCGTCGAGCCCATAGCGCAGCGCCCACAAGCCGCCGAGGACGAACGGCAACATCGCGGCCGGTTCCTCGGCCATGCGCGAGATCACGACGTTCCATGGCAAGAACGAGATGCGCCGCTCCAACCGAACCCTCTCTTCCAAGGATGGCCCAAGCGTTCGAGCCTATTCTGGGAAACCATGGAGACCTTGAGCCCGCGGGTCGCCGTGATCGACGACGAACCCGACATTCGTACCCTGCTCGAGCTGGAATTGTCCGACGCCGGTTTCGACGTGCGCAGTGCTCCTGACGGTCCAGCCGGTCTGAACCTGGTGCGCGAATGGGAACCGGACGCAATCTTGCTTGACGTGATGATGCCGAAGATCGACGGAATCGCGCTCCTTCCCGAACTGCGCCGCACGACGCAGGCGCCGATCTTTATCGTCAGCGCGAAGGGCGGTACCGACGACAAAGTGCGCGGTCTCGATCGCGGCGCCGATCAATACGTGGCCAAGCCCTTCGAGATTCCCGAGCTGATCGCTCGGCTTCGTTCGGCGCTGCGCCGCCCGCGTCTGGAATCACCGCAGATCGTTACCTATCGCGATCTCTCGCTCGACATGCAGACGCGCCGGGCAACACGCGGAGGGAAGATCATCGATCTTACCGCGCGCGAATTCGATTTGCTCGCAACCTTCCTGCGTGAGCCGCGGCGCGTGTTTACCCGCGATCAGCTGATCGAGTTGGTTTGGGGCGACCACGCATCGGTCACCGGTAACGCGGTCGAAACGTACATCTCGTATCTGCGGCACAAGATCGATTACGGATTCGACGAACCGCTGCTGCACACGGTTCGCGGCGTCGGGTACGCTCTGCGCTCGACGCAATAGGGCGCGCCGGTGTTGCGATCGATCCGGCTGCGGCTGATCGCGTCGTTCCTTGCCGCGTGGATCGCGTTCGCGCTTACGATCTCGGCGATCATCTGGATCGCTGCCGGCGATATCACGCGAAACATCGTGGCCGCCGACGTGAATCTCGCCTCGCTGCGCATCACGCGCCTTGCTTTTCAGTATGCGCTTTCCGGCGGCGTGCAATCGACGCCCGACGTCGAGGCGTTGGTGCTCCCGCAAGTGCAGGGGCTGCACGTGCGTGTCGCGGTGGCGCCGCGCGAAGGGTTCGGGCTCGGCCCGTTCGCGTTGCCGCCCGAACCTCCCCCGATCGGACCGCACCTCGAGCCGGAGAGCGTTTTGTTCGGTGCGATGCGGGTCGACATCTATCCCGACGTCGATTACATCCAGCGGACCGTCGACCACTGGCTCTTCGGTGCGATCGTGGTCGACGTGCTCTCACTGCTGCCGGCCTGGTTCCTCGCCGCGTTGGTCGCGAACCGCACGCTCGAACCGCTGCTGAACACGACGCGCGCACTGCAGCGGTTTGCCTCGGGGGATTTCAGCCCGCAACAAGTGACCACGAAACAACGCACCGAGATCGGCGATCTGGCCGATGCGTACAATGCCGCCGTGCGCCAAATCACCGACGCCTTCGACGAGCGATCGGCGGCGATGGACGAGATGCGGCAATTCGTCGCCGACGCCGGACATCAACTGCGCACGCCGTTGACCGTATTGATGGGGCATGTCAGTGCGCTCAAACCGCAGACTCCGCGCGAGGTGACCGTCTTCGGCAACATGCTCGCTCAAAGCCGGCGCATGAAGGCGATCATCGACGATCTCATCGTGCTCGCCCGGCTCGAACACGGCGAGCGCGCGTATTACACGGTCGATTTGAACGGGCTCGCCGAGAGCGTCGTGAAAACGTTTCGCGACGGCGGCTACGACCGCGTCGCGCTCCATGCAAACGGTCCGGCCCCGGCGCGGGTCAACCCGAGCGAATTGCTCGACGCGCTTACCGCGCTGGTCGAAAACGCGCTCAAGTACGCGGAATCGGGACCTGTGAGCGTAACGGTTGGCTGCGCCGAGCGCACCGCGTCGATCACCGTCGAGGACAACGGGCCCGGAATGAGCGAGGACGATCTCGAGCACGCGTTCGACCGCTTCTATCGCGGTGACGCCAGCGTCGGTACCGACGGCACCGGGCTCGGTCTCTCGATCGTGCGACGCGGCGTCGAGCGATCCGACGGACGGGTGACGCTCGTCAATACCGGTAGCGGTTTGCGCGTCGTCCTCGCTTTTGCGCGCGCAGAACCGGAAAGCGGCGACGATGGTGCGAATGCACCGCTGGATGCGCAATGATCGTCTGTTCTTCGTATGTATTCTGCTGCTGGCCGGATGCGCAGCGCCTCCGCCGCCGAACGCCGTCTTTTCGGCACAGACCGCGGCGCAGGCGACGGTAGCACCCGCTGACTTCGGCGCGCTGCATTGGCGGGAGGTCGGTCCGGCGGTGATGGGCGGCCGGCTCGATGCGGTCGCCGGGGTGCCGGGCGATCCGAACGTCATCTATCTCGCGCATTCCTCGGGCGGTTTGTACAAGTCGATCGACGGTGGGATGACGTTCGAGCCGATCTTCGACGCCGGCCGTTCGACGTCGATCGGCGCGATCGCCGTCGCACCGTCGAACGCGAACGTGCTCTACGCCGGAACCGGCGAAGGCTTTCCGCGCAACACCGCGGCGCTCGGAGACGGCGTCTTTCGTTCCGACGATGCCGGCAAAACCTGGCGCTCGTGCGGACTTACGGGCACGCAGCACATCGCGAAGATCGCGATCGATCCCACCAACCCGAACGTCGCACTGGTCGCGGCAATGGGACCCGAGTTCACGCCGGGCGGCGAGCGCGGAATCTATCGCACGAGCGACGGCGGAAGGACGTGGCAGCGCGTGCTTTACGTGAACCCCACCACCGGCGGCAGCGACGTTGCCTTCGATCCCTCGAACCCGCAGATCGCCTTAGCCGGAACCTTCGACTATCTGCGGCGGCCGTGGACGTTTCGCGGCGGCGGCGTCGGAAGCGGGCTCTTTCGCTCGACCGACGGCGGCGTCACCTGGACGAAGTTGACCGATCCGGCGCGTCACGACGGTTTACCCGGCGGCATCATCAATCGCGTGGGCCTCTCGATCAGCGCGCATCATCCGAACGTCGTTTACGCGATCGTTCCCACGCGAACGGGCATGCTCTATCGCTCGGACGACGGCGGCGTGCAATGGCGATTGGTGAACGCGGATCAGGATTTGGTCTTTCGTCCGTTCTACTTCAGTCAAGTTCGCGTCGATCCCGATCGGCCGAACATCGTCTGGAACATCTCGGGCGAGCTTTCACGCTCGACCGACGGCGGCAAACATTTCAAAGGCGTCGAAGCTGGCGGCGACAATCACGACCTCTGGATCGATCCGAGCAATCCCAGGCGCGAATTGCTCGGTAGTGATATGGGCTTCGATCTGAGCAACGACGACGGCAAGACGTGGTCGTTCGTCAACACCGTGCCGTTTGCCCAGGTCTATCGCGTCGGCTACGATCACGCGCTTCCGTATCACGTGATGGGCGGAATGCAGGACCACGAGGTGTGGTGGGGCCCGAACTCGCTCTGGAACGACACCGGCGTCGCGGGCGGATCGTGGCGCAACATCTCGGATTGGGGTGACGGCCAATACGCGGTGCCCGATCCGACCGATTCCGACGTGATCTATGAGGACACGCATTTCGGCGACCTGACGCGCCGCAATCTGCTTACCGGCGAGGCGCGCTACATCTCACCGCAGCCGAAGATCACGTTCGGCACGGGCGCCGGCTCGTCGAAATATCGATTCAATTGGAGCGCTCCGCTGCTGGTCTCGCGGCACGACCCCGACACGATCTACTACGGCGGCAACGTGCTCTTCCGCTCGCGCGACCAAGGCCAATCGTGGAGTGTGATCAGTCCCGATCTCACGCAGCCGTGCGATCCGAAATGGCTGCTCCCGAGCGGCGGCCCGATCACGCACGACAACACCAACGCCGAAACGTACTGCACGATCTTCGCGATTGCCGAAGGGATGGACGCCGGGACGATTTGGGTGGGAACCGACGACGGGCATGTCGACGTCACGCACGATAGCGGCGCGTCGTGGACCGACGTTGGAAAGAACATCACCGGCGTGCCGGCGCACGCGATCGTCGCTTCGATCGAAACCTCGCATCAAGACCCGGACGTGGCGTACGTCACGTTCGACGCGCACCGCCTCGGCGATACGCATCCCTACATCTATATGACGCACGACGGCGGAACGAGTTGGACGAGGATCGACAGCGGGCTGCCGCTCTGGGCGTACGTCGTCCGTGAAGACCCGCGTGCACGCAATCTGCTCTTCGCCGGAACCGAGGACGGCCTGTATGTCTCTTTCGACCGCGGCGCGCATTGGCAAGATTTTCGCCTTGGCATGAACCACGTGCCGGTCTTCGATCTCCAGATTCAACCCGAATGGAACGACTTGATCGCCGGGACGCATGGGCGCGGCTTCGCCATTCTCGACGACATCACGCCGCTCGAAGGTTTGGCGCGCGCCGTGCAGGGCGAGGTGGCGCTCTTTCGGCCGCGCACCGCGTGGCGCTACACCGCGCGTCCCTACCACGATCTCGGTCAGAACGAGTTCGTTTCCGAGAACAAGCCCTATGGCGCGGTGATTTCATATTATTTGAAGCCGCATCGCGTTTCGAAGCCCGCAAAGAAAACGAAGGAGAACGTGACGATCGAGATTCTGGATGCGCACGGTGCGGTGATCCGGCATCTCGACGGCACCGCGGACGGCGGCGTGAATCGTGTGACGTGGGATCTGACGACCGACGCGCCGGGCTGGCCGAAGACCGTTCAGGACTCGCGCCCGTATTACGTCTTCTATCCGCTGGCGATCACGGGACCGCAGGTTCTTCCGGGGCGCTACACCGTACGGTTGCTGGCGCGCGGCGCAACGTTGGAGGTTCCGCTCACCGTGCGGCTGGATCCGCGCGTGAAGGCTTCGGTTGCGGCGCTGCAGGCGCAATACGATGCGTTGGAACGTTTGGCGCAGGATCAGGAACGCGGCGAAGTATGGCTCGCGCGATTGAAGAAGGGCAAGGGACCTCGCTACACCGCGCTCGCCGATCGACTCCGCAACGGCAACGGCAGTGAAAACGCCGGCTACAAACAACCGGCGCGCGTCATCGACCAGATCGCGTACCTGCGGCACATCATTGCGACCGCCTACGACGGATCGACCGACGTGCAAGCCGCGTTGATACAGCAGTACGAGCGCCAACTCGACGCGATCGGAAAAGGCGTCAACGCGCTGCCTTCGCCGATGCCGGCCACAGCATCGCCGCGCCCCGCACGCCGCTAGAATCGCCGTGCGCCGCGCGCAGTAGCGGCGTATCGAAGGTGTCGGAGAAGACATAGTCGCGGATGAGCGCCGGTACGCGGGTGTAAATGTCGTCGACGTTCGAGACGCCGCCGCCGAGCACGATCGCGTCGGGGTCGAGAACGTCGACGATAACGGCGAGCCCGCGCGCGAGACGATCGAGATAGCGTTCGAGCGACGGTTCGCGCGCACGCGCGGGACCGGAAAGAAAGGTTTCGATACAGCCGTTACGGCCGCAGTAGCACGGTGGCCCGGGCGCTTCATCGGCGCGCATCCACGGCAGCGGCGTGTGGCCCCACTCGCCGGCGATCGCGTTTGGTCCGTCGTGTACGCGCCCGTCGATCGCAAGGCCGCCGCCAACCCCGGTTCCAAGGATCGCCGCAAAGACGACCGGGGCGTTCCGTGCGGCGCCGTCGGTCGCTTCGGAGAGCGCGAGGCAATTCGCGTCGTTGCTCATGCGAATCTCGCGCCCGAGCGCGCGTTCTAGATCCTCGCGCAGCGGCTTGCCGATCAGCACGGTGCTATTCGAGTTTTTGATCCGGCCGGTCTTCTTGGATAGCGCGCCCGGCGTGCCGACGCCGACCGTGCCGCGCTCGCCGAGGTCGCGATCGGCCTCGTTGACGAGCGTTGCGATCGCGCCCACCGTCGCGGCATAATCGCCGCGCGGCGTCGGAATGCGTTTACGCAACCGTTCGTTCCCGCCCGGATCGAGGACGGCGATTTCGATCTTGGTTCCACCGAGGTCGATTCCGATCCGCATCAAAGCCATCGCTCATGGGCTTCGTCGGGAAGGCGATCGTTCCTGAAGGCGCGGGCGACGTCGCCGCGCTCACCCACGGCGAGCCGTCGCTACCGCCCGCGTTCACGTTGGGCGACGAGCGCATCGAGGTGCGCGAGCAACGGCGTGCATGGCGCTCGACGAAGGAAGATCGCGGCGACGTCTACCTCAAGCGGCACTGGTTCGAGTTCGAGACGGCAGACGGACGGGTGGCGGTCGTGTATTTCGATCGCGGCGCGCGCAAGAGCGCCCCGCGCTGGTGGCTCTATACGCTTTCGTGAAGTAGGGCGCTCAAGACAACGTCAGCGGACGGTAGCGGATGCGTTTCGGGCGCGCGGCCTCTTCACCGAGGCGCTTGATCTTGTCCGCTTCGTACTCTTGGTAGTTGCCCTCGAAGAAATAGACGCGGCTCTCGCCTTCGAAGGCGAGAATGTGCGTCGCGATGCGGTCGAGGAACCAGCGGTCGTGACTGGTGACGAGTACCGTACCGGCAAACTCGGTTAGTGCGTCCTCGAGCGCGCGCAATGTTTCGACGTCGAGATCGTTCGAGGGTTCGTCGAGTAACAGCACGTTTGCACCCGTGAGCAGCGTCTTCGCGAGATGTAATCGGCCGCGTTCGCCACCCGAGAACTGGCCGACGTTCTTCTGTTGGTCGCCGCCCTTGAAATTGAAGCGGCCCAGATACGCGCGCGAGTTCATTTCGAAGCGCCCAACTTGCAGCAGATCGCGTCCGCCGCTCACGTCTTCCCACGCCGTCTTGTCGTTATCCAGCCCGTCGCGGCTTTGATCGACGAGCGCGAGTTTGACGCTCGGCCCAACGAGAATCTCGCCGGCATCGGGCTGCTCTTTGCCGGCAATCATGCGGAAGAGCGTGGTCTTGCCGGCACCGTTGGGGCCGATGATCCCGACGATCGCGCCGGGCGGAATGATGAGGTTGACGTCATCCATCAAAAGCCGGTCACCGTACGCTTTGCGCACGCCCTTGAAGTCGATCACCTTCTCGCCCAGACGCTCGGCCACCGGAATGAAAATCTCTTGTGTTTCGTTTCGTTTTTGATAATCGTAGCTCGAGAGTTCCTCGAAGCGCGTGAGGCGGCTCTTGCTCTTGGACTGCCGGCCCTTGGTTCCTTGGCGCACCCATTCGAGTTCGCGCTTGAGCGCTTTTTGCCGCGCGGATTCCGCTGCTTCTTCGGAGGCGAGCCGCTCTTGCTTCTGGTCGAGCCACGAACTGTAATTGCCCTTCCACGGAATGCCGCGGCCGCGATCGAGTTCGAGAATCCACTCGGCCGCGTTATCGAGGAAGTAGCGATCGTGCGTCACCGCAACGACCGTGCCCGGAAAGCGCTGCAAAAACTGTTCGAGCCACTCGACGCTCTCAGCATCGAGATGGTTGGTCGGCTCGTCGAGCAGCAGCATGTCGGGCTTGGAGAGTAAGAGCCGGCAGAGCGCGACCCGGCGTTTTTCACCGCCCGAAAGCGGCCCGATCGTCGCATCCCACGGCGGCAGGCGCAGCGCATCGGCCGCGATCTCGAGCTGCTGATCGAGATCGTCGCCTGCGGCTTGCAGCACCGCTTCGAGTTTGGATTGCTCTTCGGCGAGCTTATCGAAGTCGGCGTCGGGGTTGCCGTACTCGGCGTAGATCTCCTCGAGCCGCTTGCGCGCGGCGATGAGTTCGCCCAAGCCCTGCTCGACGGCTTCGCGCACGGTCAAATTCGGATCGAGCTTCGGCTCTTGCTCCAAGTAGCCGATCGAGAGATTCGCCGCGGGCGTGGCCTCGCCGTCGAACTCGGTGTCGGTGCCGGCCATGATGCGCAGGAGCGAGGACTTCCCTGAGCCGTTGAGCCCGAGGATTCCGATCTTCGCGCCGGGGAAAAAGCTCAGCGAAATATCTTTGAGAATCTGACGCTTCGGCGGCACCGTTTTGCCGACGCGGTACATGGAATAGACGTATTCAGGCACGTCCCACCATTCTTCGATCGCCCACCCTTGTCATTTAGTTACCCCGTCGCCTTCGCTGTGCGATCGCTCCGAGCACGGGGCGATTGGACCGCGCGTCATGCCCGTAATGCGCAAAATAAACGAAGACCGCGACCCCCCGTCCGATTAGCAAAACTGATAATCACTTTTGATAATCACTTTTGATTATCGGTTTTGATAATCAATACTGATATAGCGATTCACAAGGAGTAGCGGAGCAACGTAGAGATTTCAACGTGCCAACGCTCGGCCACAGTTGAAGTAATGGAGTGTGTATGCGTCGCGTTGCTGCGTTTGTTATGACCTTCTTGTTCGTACTGCAGTCCACGGCATCGGCGGCCCCGCCGCCGAGCGCAGCTGCAAAATATGCTCCGGGCATCCGCGAGCAGCTGGCGTTCGCTATCGCGCCGATGATCGCGGCGTTGGAGAATTCGCAGATCTTCGCGTTGCTGACCGGACAGGAGAACCGGTATAGCCTGATGCATCAGCCGCGCCCCTTGCTCAATCGCTACACGCTGCCGCGGCCGACGACACAGCAGCTGGACTTCAGCCGCTACCGCCGGGTGCCGGCTGTCGTGCGTACCGGTACTGCCCGCACGTTCGACCTCAAGCTCTTGGCAAATCCGTCGAAGGCCAAAGACTCACTTGGCGTGACCGCGATCGCGAACCCGAGCGCTGGCCTGCGCGCCGCACTCACACCTGAGGTCTGCCCGCTGTCAGTTGGACGCGGCCTGCGCCCGATGGTGTGCGGAACGCCGATCAAACCGCCGCCCACTCCCACTCCAACACTCGCGCCAACGCCGACTCCCACGCCTGAACCGCCGACGCCGACACCGATCCCAACGCCAACCCCAACGCCGCAGCCCACGCCGACCCCGACGCCGATTCCAATTACACCAACCCCCGTGCCGACAGCCACGCCCGCCGGTCAATTAAGCACAGCTACAACGGGGATTAACGGCTGGTGGACCTACGAAGAGGGGAAAATTCCCGGAATCGGGCAGTGGATGGTCAACGTTGCGAACGGCAATTTGCTCGTGCAGGCGACCGACGTCGACATCCCCGAGCGCGGGATCGATTTGGCGTTTCGGCGGACCTACAACTCGCAGAGCCAACACGACACCGTGGCAACGGACGGTTCGACGCCATCGCTGTTCGGCAACGGTTGGACGAACACGTTCGATGCGCACCTTGCCTACAATGCCACGACAAACACCATGAGCGTGTACGACATCGACGGTGCGCGCTACGACTTCACTGCGCAGAACGGCGTCTGGACACCACCGCCGGGCATGCAGGGCACAACACTGCTTTACGACGGCGGCTGCGGTTATCAATGGACGAAGAAGACGGGTACCATCTATTATTTCTGGGCCCCGACGACAAATCCGACCTGCTCCGGAGCCGGATACCTTGGGCACCTCTTCGAGATCATCGGGCGAAACCACAACAATTACATCGAGTTCACCTATTCCTGGGCAAACGGGAAAGATACGAGTGCCGAGAACATCACGCAGATCGTTGCCCAACACAGCGATGGTCAATCTCTCACCATGACCTTTGGTTTGGTTAATGGCTACGACGAGCTGACCTCGATCACGCGACCCGATGGCCAGCAGATCACGTATTCATACGATGCCAACAACAACCTCATCGGCGTCACACGCCCCGGAAATAATGCCGCGGCGACGCTCCCGGAGGCATATAGCTACGATGCGGGCCACATGATGGCAGGAGCCGCGGGCCCCCGTGCTACGATTAGCCAGCAAGATTACGGGAGTCTTACCGACGGTGGAGAGGTGCTGTTCACGTATGCCGGAGGTACGAGCGGTGACCCGCAAAGTCAGGAACTTGCCACGGTGCAGAACTATGGCGTCGTGAATTTTACACCGAGCGACGGGACTTCCACCCCGCTACAGACCACGGCAGCTTCGGGCGTTCAAGCGTGGGAAACCGAAACGTTTGCCGGCTATAACGGCACAACGACTGTCGTGGATACCGATGGGCATGCACGGGTCTGGACGTACGATGGCTCTGGCCGAGTCACGACGACACAGGCCTGGGTTTCGTCGAGCTATGCCTTAACGACGAGCGCTGCATGGGACGCAGACAATGACCTCATCGCTTCGGTCGACGCGGCGGGCAACGAAACCGACTACGCCTACGACCAGAACGGCAATACGATCCAGGTTATGGACCCGCAGGTGACGACGTCGGCCGGCACGATACGCCCGACCAGCGAGTACGTATACGACGCGAATAACAACCTTACCGCGTACTGCGATCCCGTCTACGTTGTCGCGAACGGTACGACCTGTGCACCCGGCTCGGGCGTCACCTATTACGTGTGGAACACAACCGATGCTGCCGAGCCGTTCGGCTATCTGACGGATACGTACACGCCGTTGGGATATCATACCTCGATCAGCTACAACCAATCGTCCGAAGGCGGCGATTACGGCCTTCCAACCGACGTCGTAGGTGCGTCCTTCACGCAATCGAACGGTACGGCAGCCCAGTCGCAGGGGCACTACACGTATAACGCTTACGGCGACGTCGCTACATACAGCAAAGGTTACGGATCCTGGTCATTAGCATACGACGGGCTGAATCGTCTCATTGCGGCGACCGACCCGGATGGCGTAACGAGCCGCTCCTGTTACAATCTCGACGGGAGCGTAAGCGCGAAGCAGAGTGCATATCAGTACGCATTGGATAGCAGTGCGGCTTGCGGCGCACACTCAACGTTATACGCTTACGACGCGGACGGTGACGAGGTCAGCGAAACGCACCATTACGGGCAGACAACGACAAATGGCGTCGCTGCAGGCGTAACGTACAAATGGTACGATGGCGGTGATCGCCTGATCGAGGTCGAGCAACCTTCCGATGCAACCGTAGACGCCGACGTCCCCTGGCGCACGCGCTATTTGTACGATCTCACTCAGGGTCAGCAGGTGACGATCACACAGCCAAATGGAGGGAGCGCATCTTACTACGCCTACGGAAACCTCTTCAAAACACAAAACTATTTTACCGAAGAGTGGAATGCAACCTCTCCGACCTACGAATGGTACGATGTCAATGGTAATGCATTCGATGGCATCGATCGGTCAACCGCGCGCTATCAGCACGAGCCATTCGGCCCATTGGAGGTTTCAAACAACTTCTACGATGCAGCTCCGTACGAAGGCGAGCTGACGTCCAAGACGGATGCGCTTGGCGTCTCAACGACGTATACGTATGACGCGCTCGACCGCATGGCCGGTATCTCCTTTAGCGATGGGGTGACGCCTTCACGGAACTACACGTACGATCCGGACGGACGGACTGCGGCGGTAAGCTCTTCCGTCTACGGTACCGAATCCTACCAGTACGACGCAGATGGCAGAGAAACGCAGCACATCGAGGGAGGTGGCGGTGGCGTCAGTTCGCCGGCGACCGTCACATACGGATACTATCCCAACGGGTGGCGCGCTAACCTTTCGATCTCGTCGTCGTCTCTGACGCAACAGAACCAATTCGCGTACAGCTACCGAAACGACGGCGCACGAACGACCCTTGCGGTCGCGGGGTATTCGACGCCATTCTCGTGGACCTACACGAATGCCGGACGGGAGCTGACCCAAAGCGATCCGCTAACGGGAACGGTGGCGCCTGCCGTGGGGTCATACGCCAACGCATTCACTTTCGTGCCGCGCTCGTCTACCTACGATGCCTACGGGCAATTGAGCTCCCTCACCCTTCCGAATACGGGCGGTTACACCGGCATCACACACGATACGGAGGGCGAGATAACCGGGGCAACGATCGCGCTACCGACGGAACAGCTCCCGGAGCAGTCAAGCCAGGAGTACAATGGCGAGTCTACCTATCCGACGTCTATTTCGGAATCATACGATGTCCGGGGCGAGCTAAGCTCCGAGAACGTCTACTCATTGCCGGAGCCGAACGGGTATCCCGACACCACGATCGCGCATTGCTATGGGGGCACCCCGCCTTACGGCGGCTGTCTTACCGGTGTCGTTGATCCTTTCACCGGAGCCGACGCGGTCGGTGCGACGGTGACGATCGGCGTCGATACCTCAATCTATGCGTGCAAGTCGATAAGCGGGGTGACCGAGCGCGATGGGTGGACTTTCGATGCGGACGGCAGGCAATCGACGCAGGCAGCCGTTAGCGGCACTGATCCCTCGTGCGACGTCGAGTCAAGCGCGCTCGTCGAGCAACGGACATACGACGCCGAAGATCATGTCATCTCGGACCAATGCGGTTATGCTGGCGCCAACGGCACCAACCGCGGCTGCGTCTCGCTTGCAACGTGTACCGTTTCATGCGGTTCAAACACGGTGGCAACCGGCTACACGGCAACGATGGGGTATGATGCTAACGGGCGGCTCCGACTTGTGAACTCGACGTATACCGAGCACTGGGATGGCGACGATCTCTTATTTGTAACCGATTCCTCAGGGAACGTAGATCAGGTCAACATCGAAAAATTGGGCGCTATCGTATTGCAGCCGGCCGGCGACCAACACCTCGTCGTTCTTGACCGCGACTACGGCGCATCCGAAGTAGCTATCCATATGTCGGCGGTCGGAGGGACGCTCTTTGCGGGGGTATTGTCGAGTTGGGCTTGGGGAATCGCCCCCGACCGGTGGGACACGGCCTATCCGTCGATCGTCACGGCGGGAAACCTCCAGGGATGTTTGCCAGCCTGCGGCGCTTATTCGCCTACGTTGCTAACCTCCGGTGTTGACGACACCATGCTCTTCGATTCTACTAGGATCGACGGTTACTTCGTGTCGGGCATCACGGTTCAGGGCGCACGAGCGTACGACCCGAACACCCAGCAATGGACTTCGCCGGATCCCTACAAGGGCGACGTTAATGACCCGAATTCGCAGCGCCCCTACATGTGGAACAACAACAACCCAATCGTATACAGTGACCCAAGTGGTTATTGTCTCGAGGATCTGTGCGTTGGCGAGACGGCTGCCGCAGTCGGCCTTGTGGAGGTTTTCGCCGCGGCAATAGGCGCGCTGAGCACATGGTCACACAACCTGCCAGATATACGAGGTGCGCTATTCAGAAGAGGAGGAAAGACATCTCCCGCGCAGCGCAGGAGGATCATTGATTCAAAAGGCTTGAAATGCACCTATTGTCATCGGCAAACTAATCCCCAGCATGACCCTGACGATGGGACATCCCTAGAAATAGATCACGAAGTCTCTCATAAGAACGGCGGCAGCAATGGAGATGATAATAAGGTGCCATCCTGCCGCGAATGCAACAATCAAAAAGGTCCGATGAACGGTGATGAGTACAGGGAGCAGTTCCCGCAGGGGTCACAAACGCAGGGGCAGCAGACACAGGGTTCGCAGGGCGGAGACTCAGGTGGGAATGCGACTTCGACCGACGACAGCCCGCAGAAGCAGAACAATTGAGGTTGTAAGATGGTAGAGCAGCGCGCAGCCAGGCACGACCAGCAAAGGGTAGTCTTTCCCTTTGACGAAGGCGCCGAAATACTGTGGTGCGACAAGCTTTTATCTGACAAATACCGCGTCGACAACATCCCCCTCTTCGCCTATGGTGTTAGCGTCGGAGATGTCATCTCAACCAAGCGCGTGGACGGCGATGATAGGCCTTACTTCAACTCCCTCATAGAGCGATCCGGCAATAAGACGTGCCGTGTGACGGTGGGTGAGGGCATGTCCGGAATCGCGGACGTTCTCGAGCGACTTTCTGAGTTGGCTAAGCTCGCATCTGGAATCGAGCGTTACGGTAGGGATTACGTTGCCTTTAATTTTCCCCCCAGTTGTGATCTGGACTATATCGAGGCGCGGCTTAACGACGGTGAGGATAAGGGCTACTGGGACTGGGAGTTGAGCTCCGCGTTGCCGTCTAGTCATGATGCCGACATCGGCTCTGGGGGCACGGACACAGAAAAGGACTGACGCCAATTGCCTCGGACGTAGGATTGAGAGGACGGTCCGCCCAAAAAAGGGGGCCCGAGTGATCGGGCCCCTCTCTTCATTTGCGAAATTCGGTTTCGCTAGGGTAATGGGAACGGCGAGTCGGGATCGCCGGCTTTGACCACATATGGATCGTACGGATCGGTTGAGGCGATCCCCGCCAACTGGAGCGGGCTGAGCTGAGGTATCGTCATTCCGAACGCCGTGTCGGCCGTCGAGATGAACTGATTCGCGATGATCGCGTAACCGAGATTCGAGGGATGCAGTCCGTCCCAGCTCACCAGTCCGCCGCCGAACTGCGGGCTGAGCGGCGCGGGGAAACCGCCGACCGTGTAGCCGGCTTGCGAGGCTTGGGTGAATAGCGCATTGATCGGCACCAGCGCGACGCTGCTTCCGAATGAGGACGCGACTTCGTCGATCGCCTCGGCACGCTCGGACGGAATGCTAGCGGCTTTAATGAGGGGGGATCGCACCTTTTCGGCGGGGATTTCGATCAATGCTGCGATTAGCACGAAGACCGCAGAGCGCGATCTGCGCCCAGTGAAAGGGTGGCCGCAGCTGCTCGGTGGCGCTGTTTTTAGTGAGTTCGCTTTAGGTTCGGGAAATGAAACGGCCCATACTCACCCTTCTCGTGTGTAGCGTTTTGGCCGCTGCAACAATTGATCTTTGTAAACGCCGGCTGAAAATTGACCCACCTACCCGTCAGATCGCCGGTTTAATTTTGACCCACTTTGGCCGCGGTTTTTGCCGCCGGCAGTTTGATTCCCGCCTTTTTGCGCTCGCGTAATCTGAAGCTCTCGCCGGTGATCATCGCGATGTGCGCGTGATGTAGTAGGCGATCGAGCATCGCAGCGGTCATAGTCGCGTCGCCGGCGAATGCTGTATCCCACTGCGCGAACGGAAGATTGCTCGTTATGATTACCGATCCATGTTCGTATCGTTGCGCGATCACTTGGAAGAAATGGCTGGCTTCTTCACGGGAGAACGGCAGGTAGCCGAGCTCGTCGATGATCAGCAGCTTCGGCGCCTGGATCGCTCGCCGAATGTACTCCTTGAGCCG
>DATJTX010000012.1 GCA_035502855.1 Candidatus Baltobacteraceae bacterium | reverse complement strand
CGCCGGCCTGGAGCCGCTCCACGGCCGCCAGGCGGGTAATTTCGGAGGTCGACATCGTGAGAAGCTCCATGGGGAGGGATTCCTCTCGATGGGGACATCTCTATTGAGTCCAAATGGGGACATCTCTATCGAGCTCCGATAGTTCCACAATCCGCCTTGCAGACTGGGGGTGCCCCGTGCTACCATCCCTTGGTTGTCGCGCGGCCTCACCGCGCCGTCTTTTCACCTGCCGCAGTAGAGATAATGCCATGAACGTCATCGACGTGCTCAATAGCGAGCAACTCAAGGAATCGGTTCCGGACTTTCGGTCCGGCGACACGGTGAAAGTGTATTCAAAGGTCGTCGAAGGCGGCAAAGAACGCGTGCAGATGTTCGAGGGCGTGGTAACCGTCTGTAAGGGCGGAGGCAGCCATGCATCGATCACCGTGCGGCGCGTCGCGCACGGCGTCGGCGTCGAGAAGACGTTCCTGGTGCACAGCCCGCGGGTCGAGCGTATCGAAGTGAGCAAACGCGGCGTCGTGAGGCGCAGCCGCCTCTACTATCTGAGCGAGAAGGTCGGCAAAGCGGCCCGCATCAGAGAAAAGAAAGCAGTCAAGTAAGAACTGACGCCGTTCGCACTCTTGGGACTGATCGCACTTTTCGCGGTCGCCCGGTTGGCACTGAGCGGCAGGGCTTTCGCGGCCGGGCACCGAGAGGCGCCGGCGCTGCCCGCACTGCGGACCTATCTCGACACCCTGATCGTGGTGGGCTTGGTCGCGCTGTTGCTGGTCGTTTTCGTCATCCGCACCTACTACATCGACTCGATCTCGATGATTCCGACGCTCCAAGTCGGCGACGTCTTTCTGATCGACCAGCTCGACTATCACCTGCGCGCACCGCGCGACGGTGAAATTGCGGTCTTCAAGCCGCCGGTCCCCTCGGGAGGAAACGGGTTCATCAAGCGGATCATCGGCGCTCCGGGCGACGCGATTCGGATTTCCGGCGGTATCGTCTATCGCAATGGCCATCCGCTCACCGAGCCGTACGAGAACCAGCCCCCGAGCTACGACCTCGCAATCCGCAATTATACGATCTACGTCAACGGCGCGGCACTCCAGCCCGCGCAGGCCGACATCCCCCCGCGAGGAAAATGGCAATCGCCCGACCATATTCCCGACGGATTCTATTTCATGCTCGGCGATAACCGGAATTATTCCGACGACTCGCATGTTTGGGGATTCGTGCCGCGCAGCTCGTTCGGCGGTCGCGCCTTTATGATCATCTGGCCGCTCTCGCGATTCTCGATTTTGCACAGCTAACACGAACGAAGGAACATGACACCGTACGATCTTCTCGGTTTGGTTGCGATCATTCTCGTCTCGAGGATCGCGCTCTCGATTCGCCCGGTCACCGCGGCCTCAAAAGGACGCAGCGTCGCAATCGCTCGAGAATATCTCGATCCGTTCATCTACGCGGGTCTTGCGGCATGGCTGCTCATCACGTTCGTTGCACGAACCTACTACATTCCCTCAGCCTCGATGGTCCCGACGCTGCAAGTGCACGACGTGCTGCTGGTCGATAAGTTCGAATATCGCTTCCATCCGCCGCACGAAGGAGACGTGGTGGTCTTTCCACCGCCAATCCCCACGCCGGACGATTTCATCAAACGGGTGATTGGGCTTCCCGGCGAGAGGCTGCGTATTACGAACGGCGTCGTCTACATCAACGACGTACCATTGCGCGAGCCGTACATCGCGCAAAAGCCCGACTACGACTTGAAGATCCAGAAGTATGGCATCTGGGTCAACGACGGATTCGGATGGCGCGCGCTCGATCCGTCGACGGCGAATATCCCGCCGAAATCGCAATGGACTTCGCCCGACACGATACCGCCGAATTGCTATCTGATGCTCGGCGATAATCGCAACGACTCCGAAGACTCGCACATCTGGGGTTTCGCGCAGGACGCCGGTACGTTCGCAACCGGTCCGCGGGCCGGTGAGCGCGCCGGCTTCACCGGCCGCGCGTTCCTGATCTTCTGGCCGCCGAGCCAAATGAAAATCTTGAAATAACCGCGAATACGCCCAGGCGTGGTCCGCTTCGTGCAACTGCGCTCGCTCGCGAGCATCGCACTGCAACTTGCGATCCTCTGCGTGCTGATCGCCGCAACATTATTCGTCCGCTTACCCCAGGTTTCCGGACCGTCGATGGCGCCGCACATAAGCTCGGGCGAATTCGTCATCATCAACACGCTGGCGTATCGATTCGGCAAGCCGTCACGCGGCGACATCGTCGCCTTTAGGCACGACTCCGTTACGCCGGAGCTCTACATCAAGCGGGTCGTCGGTTTGCCCGGCGATCGCATTCGGATCGACCACGGTACGGTGTATCTCAACGGCGCACGGCTGGAAGAGCCCTACGTCCAATTCCGCGACGACCGCAGCCTGCCCGAGGTTACCGTGCCGGCCGGCAGCGTCTACGTGCTCGGCGATAATCGCGCGGTGAGCGAGGACTCGCGCGCATTCGGCCCGGTACCGGACGCGGAACTCATGGGCAAGGCGGTGGCGGGCGTATGGCCGCTCGGCTCGATCGGCGCGCTGTGAGCGGGCAGCTCGACAAAGTCGTCCAGTGGTATCCCGGACACATGGTCCGGTCGATGCGCCGGATCGCCGATTATCTCAAATTAATCGATATCGTGATCGAAGTGATCGATGGGCGCGCGGCGCGCAGCGATACGAACCCCATGCTCGACCGCTTGGCCGGCGAACGATCGCGCATCGTTGTGCTCAGCCGCGATGATTTGGCGGACCCCGCGATAACCAGCCGCTGGATCGAGTGGTTCGCACAGCGCGAACGCGAAGCGATCGCGGTCGAAGCGCGCAATCAACAGAGCGTCTCCCGCATCCTCGCGGCGCTCACCGCGCAAGCCAAGGAGCGCACGGGCATTTCGCGCGCAATCGTCGTCGGGGTGCCGAATTCGGGCAAATCGTCGATCATCAACGGTCTCTTGCGCCGGGGAGCGGCCAAGACCGAAGACCGAGCCGGAGTCACGCGAGCGCTACAATGGTTTCGCTTGGCGCCGAAGATCGAATTGATGGATACACCGGGCATCCTCGTGCCGAAGATCGAAGGAGCGCAAGCGCAATGGAAGCTCGCTTTGATCGGCGCGGTGCCGCGCGAACGTTACGATCCCTGCGAAGTCTGCGCCGAATTCCATCGTTGGCTGCTCGTTCGCGGCAACGGCCGAACGAACGTCCCGGATCTTGCGACCTTCGCCGGTGCGCGCGGATTCGTCCGGCGCGGCGGGGAGGTCGACGAATACAACGCGGCGCGGTCGTACATCAAGGCGTTCAACGACGGCGTATTCGGACGCATCAGCCTCGAGGCGCCGGACGATGACGGCCAAGCAGCGTAAGGCAAAGACCGCCTACGAGCGCGAGCGCCGGCGGCTCCTGCGTCTTCACCGCTTCGAGCAAGCCGCACGCGAGCGCGGTTTTACGTTGATCGGCGGCGTCGACGAAGCCGGCCGCGGACCGCTCGCGGGCCCCGTCGTTGCCGCCTGCGTCGTTGCAACCCAGCCGTTGATGCTGCGCGGGCTCAACGATTCAAAAGTCGTTCATCCGGCGCGGCGGCGCGAACTCGCGGAAAAAATTCGAGCGACGGCGGCCGGTTACGGCATCGGCGTCGCGAGCGTGGCCGAAATCGATCGGCTCAACATCTATTGGGCCAGCGTGCTCGCGATGGAACGCGCCCTCGCCGCGCTCGCGTGCGGTCAGCCCGAATTTCTTTACACGGACGCGGTCCGCATCCGTTCATTCCCGGGGCCGCAAGAGCCGCTGATCAAGGGCGACGCGCGCTGCGCGGTGATTTCCGCCGCGTCCATCTTGGCCAAGGTCCACCGCGACGAACTCCTCGTCGAACTCGACCGCGAGGATCCGCGCTACGGCTTTGCCGAGCACAAGGGGTATGCAACCGCATCGCATATCGCCGCGCTGCGCCGGCACGGTCCATGCGTCCACCACCGGGCGGCCTTTGCCCGCGTCCGCGAATCCCAGCTCGAACTCTTGTTCGCAGACGAGACGAGCGCAGAGGCGGCGGATGAGTTCTTTGAGTACGAGCCGCAAGGGACGCCGGGGTGAGGACGTGGCCGCTGCGTTCCTGACCGAATGCGGGTATCGCGTGATCGCGCGCAATCTGCGCACGCCCGGCGGCGAAATCGATCTGGTAGCGGTGGACGGTTCGACGCTGGTCTTCGTCGAGATCAAGCGGCGCGAAGGCCACACCTTCGGCTCGGCTCTCGCCGCGGTCGATGCCCGAAAACGCCACAGGCTACGCGCGATTGCGGCGGATTATGCCCAGATCGTCGCCCCGCGAGCGCGAATCCGGTTCGATATCGTGACGATAGACGGTAATCGCCTCGCTCTGCATCGAAACGCTTTCTGACCCATGGATAGAGCGGGCTAGTGGATTCACTCCAAGGACGGACTCTCGGCGGACGCTACGAGATCGCCGAGCTCATAGGACGCGGCGGAACCGCCGACACCTATCGCGGGCTCGACAAGACGCTGCGTCGAGACGTTGCGGTCAAGGTGCTGGTCGAACGTTCCGACGAGACCAACGCACGCCTTTTGATGGAAGCCCGCGCGATGGCGCGGTTGAATCATCCGTGCATCGTCGCGGTCTACGACGCAGGCGAAGATTCCGGCATCTCCTACATCGTGATGGAGCTGGTTCGCGGCCGGACCCTCTCGGCGCTCGAGGGTGGTGAACTCGGCTACAAACAGGCGCTCGGCTACATCTACGAAGTGCTCGAAGCGCTCGAGTACGCCAATTCGCAGGGCATCATCCACCGCGATATCAAGCCGTCCAACATCATGATCGTCGAAGACGGCAAGCACACCAAGCTCACCGACTTCGGGTTGGCGCGGCGGGCGAGCGAGGTCACGCAGACGACACGAACGGGTCAGATCGTCGGAACGATCTCCTATCTTGCGCCCGAACGGTTCTTGAGCAAGCCGGCCGACGTGCGCAGCGATTTGTATTCGGTCGGGATCGTGATGTACGAAATTTTCACCGGAACGCTTCCGTTCCGCAACGATCGCGACGACATCGTCGCCACGATGTACTCGCACGTCCACGACTTGCCCACGCCGCCCCGCGAGATCAACCGCAACATCCCGGAATCACTCGAGATCGTCATCATGCGCGCGATCGAGAAGGATCCGGGGCGGCGCTATCAGACGGCCAGTGAATTCATGGCCGACATCCAAGCGCTGCTCGGCCCGACGGTCCCCCTGCACTCGCACCCGGCACCGGTAGCTGAAGCCAAGCCGCTCAAAACGTTCGCGCCGTCCACCGGCGGTAAAACGACGGATCCCACGCTGCGCCAAGCCCTCGATCGCGCGCTGGCCAGTTCGCGCAATCGCAGCGACGCGCTCGAAAACGTGCTCAAGGGCATGATCGCGACGCGCCGGCGCGAGTACGACGAAGCGCGAGACGCCTACCTTTCCGCCATGCACGAACTCTCGGCGATCAACAACGAAGTAGAATACGCGAAGACGGCGCTCAAGTACGCGACGATGGTGCTGCAAAAAGCGACCGACGGAAAGCGCGAGCGCACCGAACTGCGGGACGGGGTCAACCGGCTCAACGAAGCGCTGCGCATCTTCCACGAGTACGGCCTTCACGAACAGTACGCGCACACCGAATATATGATCAACGCGCTCGAACGCACCGCGATCGGGATCATTTTCTAACGTAACGGATGATTGATCGAAAGCCGGAACTCCGGCGCTCCGTCACGCCCTGGGGTTCGTTTTCGTGGGGATACTCAGACGTCGGCGCCGACATCTTCGTCGGCCTGGGCTTGGTGCTGGGCGCGGCGGCCGGCGCCTCCAACGTCGCGTTTCTCTTTGCCGGTATCGTCTACGTTTGCATCGGCCTAGCCTATACCGAACTGGCGGCGACCTATCCGGTCGCCGGCGGCGGTCAGTACTTCGTGCTGCGCGGGCTCGGCGACATCTTCGGATTCATCGCCGGCTGGGCCGTTCTGCTCGACTTCACGATCGATATCGCGCTCTTTGCTTGGAGCTGCGTCGATTATTTGAGCGAACTGCTGCCGATTGTGGGCCAACCCACGCACCCGTGGGCACATTTCATTCTGGTCGTGGGCTTGATCGCAGGACTCTGTATCCTCAACATCATCGGTGTTCGCGAATCGACGGCATTCAACGGCTTCGTCAGCGCACTGGACGTGGTCAGCGAAACCGCGATCCTCTCGCTCGGCTTTCTCTTCGCGTTCAGCCCGGATCTTCTGGTGCATACGATGACCAACGCCTGGCCGACACCGTTCGAGCTGATGAAAGGCATTTCGCTCGCGATCGTTTCGTTCGTCGGTTTGGAATCGATATCCCAGGCCGCGGAGGAAACGCAGCGTCCGGCTTCCATCATCCCGCGCACCTCGACCGCGCTGATTTTGACGATCTTGATCTTCGCGCTCTCGTACGCAAATTTAGCGCTGGGCATGCACACCTGGCACCCGATACCGCTCGATGCGCACGGTCACCCGCAGATGCTCTGGCAGTGGCTGGGCAACACCGACAACAATGGCAAAGCGGTCGCGCTCATCGCGCGCGAGGTTCCGTACTGGGGCGCGATCGCGGCGTTCTACGTGCCCGTCCTAGGCGCGATCCTGTTGCTCATCTCATCCAATTCCGGCGTGTTCGGAAGTTCGCGTATCGCGTACGCGATGTCTTCCGGCGGTCTGCTTCCCTCGATCTTCCAACGCATTCACAAGCGGTTTCGCACGCCGACGATCTCCCTGCTGGTGTTCACCGGCGTCGCGCTGATCGAGGTCATCTTCGCGGCGCTGCCCTCGCTCGATCCGAGGATGGCCGCCCTCTACGCACAGCACTTCAACAACGAGAGCGGAATCGATTTCCTGGGCGACTTGTACGCCTTCGGCGCCGCGACGAGTTATTCGTTCGTTTTCGTCGCGCTGGTCGCGCTGCGGCTGGTCGATCCGCTGAGCCCGCGTAAGTTCAAAATCCCGATCAACATTCCGATGCGCTTCCGCGGCGAGCGCGTCGAGTTTCCGCTCGTCGCATTGATCGGCTTCATCGGTATGACGGCGATCCTGACCTTCACGTTGATCACGCATCCGATCGGACGCATCGCCGGCCCGTCGTGGATCGCATTCGGCGTCGTCTTGTATTTCATCTACCGCAAGCGCAAACAGCTTCCGATGCTGCGCTCGCGCAAACGCGACTGGCGCAGCGAACAGATCGAGATTCTGCGTCGCGCCGGCGAGCTCGAACTGATGGACGAGTACGTCGCGAACCTGAAGGCGAGCCAAGAGCGCGCTGCCGCGAAAGCGGCGGAGCACTAGCGCGGTGCGCACCGTTCGCGCGATCCTGGCGGTAGCGATGATTGTCGTCGGTGCGATCATCGTCGGTCGGATGGTTCGTTACCCGATCGGGGCCGCGTTCACGGGCATCGTTCTCGGCTTAGCAATGATCGCGCTCGGCATCGTGCGGCTTCGCATGCTTGCGAGCCGGGCTCGGCGCTCATGATCTATTCCGACGGCACGATCACCATCACGCTCGCCGGCGCGATCATCGCGCTCATCATCGCTTTTGCGATCGGCTCGACGATCTGGTGGATGCTGCATCCGCCGGCGTCGTTCGTACAGAAGATGGCCAAAGAGGCGGCCAGCGAGCTCGAGCGGATGGTCGGGTCGATCATCGTGGTCTTTTCGGCCGATATTCTTTCGACGCATATGATGGCATTGGCCGCCAAGCTCGCGCGCGGCGAGCGATCCGAACTGCTCGTGATCTATGTGATCGAGGTTCCGTACACGCTGCCGCCCGATGCGGAGATGCCGCTCGAGGAGCGCGCCGCACTCGACGCGCTTGGGACGGCCGAGACGATCGCGAGCGCAAGCGACGTGTCGATTCGCACGGAAATCATCAAAGCCCGATCGGTCAAACAGGCGGTACTCGACCTGGCAAAACGCGAAAGGGCAAACCTGATCATCGTCGGATCGTTCCGCGAGGGGAAGTACACCGGAGCGCCGCTCGGGCGCACGATCGAAGAAATCGCCGCCGACGCCAAGTGCGACGTACTCATCGGTGTCGAAGGCAAGCACGGGACACTGCTCTACGAAGAACCGGGACCGCCTGGTCCACCCACGCCGTAATCGGAGGATTCATGCACAAAGGGTATCTTTCGCTGGCCGTTATCGCAGCGGTGCTCGTGGCGCTCGTCGCGCCTGCGGGCGCCCGCGCCGCACAAACTGCTCCCGGGATCGACGCGTTCAACGCTGCGTTCGCGCAGGTGAACTCGTTCACGTTCAAGCTGCACTCGCACGAAACCAAAGGCACCGCCGTGCAGGACCGCGTCTACGATTATTCGTTCATGAAGCCACACTTCGCCAAGACGTTGATCGAATCGGGCGACGGCCGCGGCTCGGGCGGCGTATGGGCGGGCGGCGATCAAGTCAGCGGACATCAGGGCGGTTTTCTCTCGGGGATCCATCTCAAAGTCGGCCTGCACGACGGCCGCGCGACGTCGCTGCGCGGCTACACGATTCCCGACGGCCTGCCGCAGAACATCGTCGCGGCATACACCAGCGTGCCCGGCGAACTCGCCCAAGGCCCCGGCGGAAAAATCAACGGCGTTCCGACCGACCTGCTTACGCTCAAAGTCGCCGATCCGGCCAGCAACGGCGGCGTGAGCCTGCAAAAGCTCTATCTTTCGCAAGAAACGCACTGGCCGGTGCGCCAAATCTTCTACGCAGGCGATACGGTCGTGTTGGACCAGTCGTTCACGGATTACAACTTCAACGCGAACCTGACCCAAAACGACTTCCCGTTCTAGTGCATGCTGCACGTGCGGTTTAGTCGTCTCGCCAATACCAAGCCTCTTCACAGGCGTACCCTGAGGGGCCGAGGGGTATCAGGGCGTCCTCCGCGTACTCAAACCGCGTTCCGCACATGTGCGGGCATTTTGCGGCGGCGTGGCAATCGTTCAGCACGATTGAATCGGGTCCGTAGTCTGGCGGAACGTCTGCGACCGTAACAAAGAGCGCGAAAAGCGACCGCGGGCCAACGAAGGCGTATTTGAGGTACGGGGCCGCCCGGGGGGCTAATTGCGCTCGTACGGCGCGCACCTCGGCAACCTCGGCTCGAGTGAGGCCGCTTCGCTTCAGGCTGCTCTCGTCCGCAAAGTAAATGCGAACCGGGGGTGGAGACTCTAGAGCTACACCTTCAATCAGTTCCATAGTCCCAGCGGCGAGGTGCCCACTTCTCGCGAGACTGGCAACAGGTAGAAGCGCTAGGACAACTGTCGACACGAAAAGGCGTTTCAGTCCCATGCCCCGTCGCTTAGACTGCTTTTGCGAGGAATTCCTTTCACGCCGATCAAATGCCTCGCCTGTTGAAGTCGCGCTACGGGCGAACTAAGACGGCTAGGGCATGCGCCTTTTCGGGGGAGGGCTACCATGTCAACCGCGCGCTTGCATATTGCACTTGCTTTATTCATCCTCGCCGCGATGCTTGGCGCTTGCGGCGGTGAGAGAAACTCGTCTGCACTGCCCTCTTCAGGTCAGCTTTCACAAAGCGCGATCCGGCCCGCGTCAACGCGGAGAATATCAGTAAGCTCGGATTCGCGGAGCTTCGCATCCGAGAGCGGCAAGCGGATCACCGACGCCGACATAGATCGTTTTATCGACCCATCAATAACGGGCAGCGACCGGCTCCTCGCTCATGAGCTACTTGCCATGGAACCTCAGAATATGCGTGGCGATTTCGTCTACGTTAGGAGCAACGGCACAGTGTTCTCGAATCGCCCTGCCCTTGCGGCGGCCACGGTTAAGGAAGCACTTACCGCGAACCTCGATAGGCCGTCAGGCCTATCGACGAGGGCAGCGCTAGCCGGAAACGCCCGGTCCCTGGCGTACCCGCCGCCCGTCACGACCGGCACGGGTCCATATGTGAGCGAGTACTCGGGCCAAGGCGTAACCGCATTCTACGGATACGTGGCCGTCCCGTGTGGAGATACCCAATTCTACTATAATGAATATGGGTACCTCGATGTTGGTTACCTCTACTCGGGCAGCTTTGGGATCGTGTCCCAGCGCGTGGTGTATGAACCGCGGCTCGGCGAGGTGGGCTGTCAGCCGGTGATCACCGCTGAAAGCCTAGCGGCCTGATTGTCGCTGAGCGCCGTGAGTCCTTCGAGTTGCATGTAGCGGCGCTGCA
>DATJTX010000011.1 GCA_035502855.1 Candidatus Baltobacteraceae bacterium | reverse complement strand
GTCTTCGGCCGACGCGCCCAGCTCTGCAATGTCGCGCGCTCTGCATCCGTCATGTTCAGATCACGAAGAGGACGACCCATGATGTAACTCTAACACGATGTGCAGAATTATTCAACTAATTTACGAGACACTACACTAGGGAAGCTCTGAAGAAGTCAGAGCTTCCCTACGATTCAATACCCTGTCCAGGCGAGGATCGTCTCGATCACGTGCTTGGTATCCTCGGGATCGCGAACGCCGATGCAGTCGACGCCCGCCTGCAACACGGCGTAGTCGTTTCCGCCGGGGAAGATCGCGTCGCCGACATAGAGTATCTCGGCAATCGAAACGTGCAAAATCTCGCGCAGCTTGTGGATGCCGTGGGCTTTGTCGATACCGGGACGGGTTACGTCGATCGAGGTCGTGCCGCCGAGCCGCACGGAGAATCCGGGCAGCGTCGTAGCGAGAATTGCGCTGATCGCTTTGCGCTTGGCGAAGTCCGGATCCCACCTCTCCTTCGCTGCGAGCGGAGCTTGCTGGCCCAGCGCCGAGTAGGTGATCTGCGTTCCGCGATCTTCGATGCGCTCGCCCCAGGTTTGCTGCGGCTGAAACCCGGCCTGCGCGACGGCCTTCTCGAGCGCCTCCTCGATCGTCTGTTTTTCCGTATCGGTCAGATCTTCGGAATAGAGCTTGCGCCACCGGCCGTCATAGGCAAAAAATTTCGTTCCGCTCGTCGGCAAGATCGAAAGGTTCTCTAGCGTGCTTGCGGCCGGAAGACGGTCGACGACTTGTTTTTGAAATTGCGGGAAATCGCCGCCGGAGATGATCGCGACCTTCACCGCCTCGAGCAAACGCCCGAGCAACGCCGCCATCGCGTCGTCGATCGCGGACTTGCTCGGTGCCAGCGTGCCGTCGAGATCGAAGACGACCAGCTTCTTCAAGGGATACGGGGGCTCGGTTTACGCGGTGGCCAGCACCCCGTGATCGTCGCAATGCGAATCGTGCGCGTGGTGCAGATGGCCCTTCACCAAGTAATCCGCATGATCGCCGTGCGGTACGGCATTGTGGCCGCAACCCGTGCCGTGTTTGTGCGATCCTTCGTGACCTCCGCACGCATGCGTTTTGGTGCACTCGGCGGGATTCGTGCTCGAGACCTCGACGACGTGTTCGTCGATGTGTCCTTCGTGCACGTGATGCAGATGGCCGTCGTGAAGATAATCCACGTGCCCTTTGTGTTGGATTTTCGGATGCGCACAATCGGTCCCATGACTATGCGAATGCTTGTCGTGCGTCGTATGTTCCATGTCTAGAGTCTACCACGCGGTGCCAGAACGAAGCGATCCCGCGCACCCTTGGCCACCTGCTCGTACGCATCAACCGCCTGGCCCAGTGGCACGGCGCGGTCCATCGGCGCCGCTGCCAGCGCGCCCGATTCAAAGGCGGGAAGCATCGCCCGCAAGCGCTCGGCCGACGCGCTCGCATCGAGCTTACGGCTATCCGCACCGATGATTCGGCTTTCGTTATGATAGAAGTCCCGCAGATCGAATTCGACACGCGTCTTCCCGGTCGCGGCGATCGTCACCAGTCGCCCGCGGAGTGCGAGGCTCTTGAGCGAAGCTTCGAACGTGATGCCGCCGACCGCATCGAAGATGACGTCAGCGCCCTTGCCGCCGGTTGCATCGCGAATCGCCTGCGTGAGATGCTCGTCGCTTGCGACGTAGCGATCGATCGCGCGCGCGGCCGGTGAACCCGGTGCGGGCGGCAACACGTCGGCACCGACGATGAACGATGCACCACGCCAGCGCGCAAGTTGTGCGACCGCCGTGCCTACCCCGCCGCCGACGCCGACGATCGCGACGCTCTCGCCGGGCAGCAACGCCGCGAATTCGATCAAGCCGAGCCATGCGATGACCGCGGTTACGCCCACGCTCGCGGCTTCGGCAGCGCTCAACTTGGAAGGCTTGGGCGTCAGCGCCGCGACCGGCAGCCGCATCAACTCGGCGTGCGAGCCGTCGATGGTGAACCCGATCTCGCCGCCCGTTCCGAAGACGTCGCGACCGAGCCACTCTCTTGGACCGTCCTCGACGATACCGGCATAATCGCGCCCCGGCGTGCGCGGCAGCGTCGTCCCCTCCATCGCACCCGCCACGTTTTTCACGTCGCTCGGGTTGATCGACGCGGCGGTGATGCGAACCACCGCAAAGCCCTCGCTTGCGACCGGGTCGGGAAGGTCCGCGACCTGAAGCACGGACGAGGGCTCACCGAATTTTTCGAATCGCAATGCACGCATAGCTATCGTGTGGAACAGGCCTCGATATGCTAGGGTTGCTCCTCGCCGTCCTCACACACTATGACGTATTGATTCAAGCCGGGCACCAAGGGCGTCCCGATTGTTGGCGCGAGCCGCAGAGCCTATGCCACAACACCGGGGCCGGCACGCCGCCGGGAGAGATCGTCTGGAATCCGATCGTGGCCAACGAAGCGGCGCGTGTTTTGCGCGCGCACGGCGTGCGCGTGTTGCGGCTGCCCGCGTACGTGCACGGAACCTATCACGTGCGCGTCGCGGTCTACGTGCACTTCGACGGCAACGTGGTCCCGTGTAGTTCGGGCGCATCGGTCGCCTATCCGCGCTATAGCACCGCATCGAAAAATATCGCGGACGCGTGGAAACGGCTCTACGGAAAATATTGGCCTTACCGATTCAAGCACGACGACTTCACGCCGACCGAGCGCGCGTACTACGCATACCATCACGTGATCGCAACCGACGGCCAGTTTCTGATCGAAGGCGGCGAGATGACGTGTCCGGCGCAATACGCCTGGCTGAAACGCCACTTGCGCTGGGAGGGCGCGCTACTTGCCTACTTCCTGGGCGAACGAATCGGCGTCCGCGTTCCGTTTCCTGCCCCGCCTTGAGCACTATTCGCGGTGTAACGAGGAGAGCGCTTGGGCATGAACATTCTATAATGGACCCCGCGAGCTATCGCCGCTACTTTCAGCGCTCGGCAGACAGTCTGCATCGGGCGCGGAAGATCATCGTCGATGCGGTGCGCTCCTGGCTCTCGGGAGAGCATCTCTCCGAGTTCGAGATCGCGTTGGGCGAAGCACTGGCGAACCTGGTGGAGCACGGCGGCGGACAGACACTGATCGTGTCGTGCGCGTGCGACGACGAACGCGTGGTCGTCGAGATCGAGGATCGCGTCGTCGGCTTTTTGCGGTCCGACGTCGTCGCCGAGCGGCGCGAGCGCGAATCGCCGCGCGGCTACGGTTTTCTCATCATGCACCGCTTGCTCGACGAGGTGCATTACCTCGATCGCGGGCGGCGGCTGCGGTTGGTCAAATACCTTCCCCAGAGTTCGCATCAGGCGACGCCGGCCGACGGCGGCGTTTGACGTCGAGCGCAATCACGTCGGCGGCCGGCCCATGCGGCATTCCCACCTCGTGCTCGTGACCGCATTCGTGACAGGCCTCGATGGCCACTATCGTCTTGTCTTCGAGGGTAAGCTGCGCATCGAGCAATTCACTCCGGCGCTGCGGTGAGGGATGATCGCTCGCTTCCTTTTCGGCGATCGCCTTGGCCTCGGCGGCCTCGCGGAGATCGTAAATCGCGTCGATTTTCTTCTTTGAGATGGCCATGGTGAGAAAGATACCCGGCTCGCCCCACCGGTTAAAAGCGTGGAGAGAAAGGAAGCAAGCAGGCGCCTAGGCGAGATTGAGGTGCCGACGAAGAAAGGCGTTGCATGGTACGGCCTTTGGGCACGCTCTTCTCGCAACTCCGCGTCCAAGCGATTCTGATCGCACTGGTGCCGATCGTGGTGCTGGCAGCAATGCTCGCCTATACCGTGAGCACGCGAGCCGCAATCGGCCGAACCGCGTTTTGGGCCGATCACACCCAGCGGGTGATCCTTGCCAACGACGCGCTGCAGAACGCGTTCAGCCAAGAAGACGACGTCGCCACCAGCTACCGCCGGGCGGACGACGCGCGAGACGTCGCCGCATTTCGTGCGGCGGTTCGAGAAGTGCGCCGGCGCGTGGCTACCCTCGTGTCGGAGGCCGATGCGACGCCGGGCGAGCGGCGGTACGCCGGCATATTCGCGACCGCGGTCGATACCGGCAGCGCGTTTCTGGCGCGCTATTTCTACGCGGCGCGGCGCGGCGATTCGGCCACGATGAAGGCGATGATCGCATCGCCCGCAACGGCAAAACTCTCTGCCACGCTGGTGACCGCAAAACGCGACGTCGACCGCGCCGAGCGTGTGATCGCCGTCAACGCGCTCGCGAGCACCAGCCTGTACCTTCGCCGCTTCTCGGCGATCTTGCTCGGGACGCTCCTCGGCGGTATGGTGCTGTTTCTGGCGCTCGCCGTCGCCTTCGCGATCCACGTCGCGCGACGTGCGGAGCGATTGCGCACGAACGCCGAGGAACTGCTGCGCGGCGAACATCCAGATCCGTTGCCCGGCGACGACGAGATCGCGGGCGCCGAACGGGAATACCGTACGATCCTCACGCGCATGCAGCAAGAGCACAACAACGCAACCGTGCTGCAGCGCGCGCTGCTTCCGCAAAATCTGCCGCAGGTCCCGGGCGTGCGCATCGACGCGTCGTACACGCCTTCGCTCGCCGGCGCCGACGTCGGCGGCGACTGGTACGACGTCTTTCTGCTCGGTGACGGACGGCTCTGCATCAGTGTGGGCGACGTTTCGGGGCATGGCTTGCAAGCCGCGAGCACGATGGCACAGATGCGTCAATCCGTGCGCATGGCCGCGCGCTTGTACGAACAGCCCTCGGAGGTGCTGCAAGCCGTCAATCGCGCCGCGTGCGACGACAGCGGCCCGCTCGTGACGCTTTTCTACGGCGAGCTTTCACTGACCAGCGGCGTATTGCGCTACGCGTCGGCCGGTCACCCGATGCCGATCACCGTTCGCGCAACCGGCGTCGTCGAGCAGATTACCGGCGGCGGTCTGATCATGGGCGCCGACCGGCGCGCCGAGTACCGGCAACATTCCCTCTCCCTCGACGCCGGTTCGGCGATCGTCGTCTTCACCGACGGCGTGGTCGAAGTCGACCGGAAATTGGGCCGCGACTACTCCGCCGGCGTCGAGCGTTTGATCGACATCGTGAACCGCGAGTATTACAACGCCACCGAGAACATCGCGAACGTCATCCTGCGCGACGTACTCGACGGGAGCGTTCCCGGCGACGACGCGGCCGTGCTCTTCATCGGCATCACCGACATCGGATTCGCGCGTGTGAACACGGTGAAGACCTGGACGATCGACGCGCGCAGCGCGTCGGCCGCCCGCCGCGCCAAGCGCGCGTTCCTCTGGCATCTGGGCGAGTTCGCGTCCGACGGAACCGACCTGTCCGCACCGGAACTCATTTTCGGTGAACTGGTCGGCAACGTGGCACGCCATACGCCCGGATCGGCCGAGATCACGCTCGAGATCATGGAAGACGGCGCGTTCTTGCACGTCGCCGACGAAGGCCAGCCGATCGTCCATGCGGTCGCGCAGCCCGACGCTCTCGCCGAAGGCGGACGCGGCTTACTGCTGGTCGAGAACCTCGCGCGCGCGCTCACGATCGCGCGCACGCGCCGCGGTAATCGCGTGACGGCTGAGTTGCCGATCATGCTCGACCGGCGCGAACCCAGTCCGCGTGTACCGCGGCGCTTCCAGCGCCGCCGCGTCGCGCAAGCATCGTCATAGCCGCGCGGCGCGGATGGTTGGGCGATCGGGATCAGCGTTCGAAGAATTGCATCAGACGGCCGGTAAGCGCCGCGCCGGTAACCATTATCGATCCGCCGAGCGCCAGAAGCGCGATCAGCGTAAGCGCGATGGCGTGCGCCGGCATCGCCAGAGCGATGATGCCGAGTACGATGGCGCCGCAGCCGGTGAGGACCTGTGCGGTCACCGCGCTCGCGACGGTGGCTTGCGTGAGCTTCGTGGCCATCTCGCTGAGGCCGGCAGCGCTGGCGCGAAACATCGCCAGGCGCTCGATGCTGGCAGAACCTAACAGCAGCGTTGCGCCGGCGGCGATGACGGCACTCGCCAGCAGGATGCCCGGCGAAAAGCCGATCAACCCGAGAATGCCGAGCACGACGACCGCGGCACCGGCAATGATATCGCTGCCCATGCCGCCGCCGAGTTCGATCGCGCCGATCGCGCCTCCGCTGATGAGATCGACGAGTTTGGAGTATTGAGCTGCGATCGCTCCGCCTTGCGCGAATAGCGCCGCGCCGAGAACGATCGCCGCAATGGCCGTGACGAATCCATTGTCGCCACGCGCCAAACCGATAATGGCTAAGGCAATGACGGCAACTCCGGCTCCAGCCTCGATAACCGAACCGGCGGTCTCGACTTCGACGACCGTTCGTTCACCGTGGACGTGAGACGTAGTCATGAGATTGTGTTCCTCCTAAGGGATGGGTGTTCGGTTGCGTCGCGCAACCGCTATTCTTTTATCTACCCAACCTTGGCGAATTGCCACGAAGTAACTCGCTTCGGTGCCGAGCGGGCCCCCGTTCACCCACGCCGGTCCGTGGCCTTCCGTTCCCGAAACGTTGACGCTCTCCTCGCGCGCGGAGTACAGTGCACGAATGAACGAAACAGAACGCATCGCCCAGGGCAAGGCCCTCCGGCGCACCGTGCTGGGCGACGAGTACGTCGACCTCCACGGGGCGGCGCCCTCGAAGTTTCAAAAGGCCTTCGCCGATTTCGCCGCCGAGCATGTTTGGGCGAACGTGTGGATCAGGCCGGGACTGGCGCTGCGCGAGCGCAGCATCATCAACCTCGCGATTCTCTCCACCCTCGGCCGCTGGCCGGAGTTCGAAACACACGTGCGCGGCGCGCTCAACAACGGCCTCACCGAAGACGAGATCATCGAGGTCATCCTGCACACCGCCGTCTACGCCGGGGTTCCGGTCGCAGCCGAAGCGCTCCGCGCCGCCGAACGCGCCGTCAATGCGTATCAGAAATAGGCGCGTGCCTGGGCGTTGAGCGTATTTGCCTGCGTTTCGAGCAATCGCAAGACCTGGTAATCAGCGCGTGTCGGCGCCGCCTCGCCGGAGCGAACATCCGATGCGAGGAAGCTCAAACGCCCGTAGACGCGCTCCTGCACGCGCAGCGCGTCCTCGCCCTGGGTCAAACCCGGCGTGTAAATGCGGCGCAGCAGGGTGTCGATCGCCGCGGCCTGCGCGGGTTTCTTTTTCTTGAGCGCCTGTAAACGATCGATCGTTTTCGTCAGCGACACGAGATCCCCGCGAATGCGCAGCACGAACGCGAGTTGCTCCCGCAGGGCCGCGGGCGACGCGGTCGAGCGCGGGTCTTGCAGCACGCGCACCGACCCTTGGACGGTTCGTCCGCCGGCAAGCACTCGAACGGTGTAGCGTCCCGGAATGGCGAGCGGCCCCGCAAAGCCGCCGGGGTTCCAAGGAACGTAGTTTGCAGCAAGTTCGATCTTGTCGTAGCGCAGATTCCACCAAACGCGATTGATGCCGGCGATCGGTTTCTTCACGCCGATCGTTCGGATCACGTGCGCTCCGTCGAGAATTTCAACCGTCACGTGAGCGTGTGCGGGCACCGCCGACAACCAGAAATCGACGTCGGCGCCGTATCCGGGGTTCTCTCCCCAGATCGACGCGGTCGCCAGGCTCGGCCGCAGCTCGAAGCGATAGGCATCGCGCAGCGTGAAGAGGTGCAGCGGCTGCGCGCGGACGGCTGCGCTCATCTCTTGCAGCGGATGCAGGTCGTCGAGAATCCAGATGCCGCGCCCGTGCGTCGCAACGACGAGATCGTCGAAGCGCCGCTGGATCTTGAAGTCGTAATACGGGGCCGTCGGCAATCCGAACCCGAATTGCGTCCACGACGCGCCGTCGTCGTAGGAATACCAGAGCGCGGTCTCGGTTCCGGCGTAGAGCATACCTCGGCGGAACGGGTCGGGGCGAATCATGCGCGTGTAGCTGTTCTGCGGCAATCCGTTCGAGATCACGCTCCAGCTCTTGCCGTAGTCGTGGGTGACGAACAGATGCGGTGCGCGATCGCCCCACTTGTGCGCGTCGGCCGCGACATAGGCCGTCGCCGCGTCGAAGGGCGAGGGCGCGACGTAGTCGACGCGCAGCCAATGCTGTTTCGGCACGAAACGGAACTGCGGCGGCGTGACGTTTTGCCAGTGCGATCCGTCATCACGCGTGAGCCACACGCGGCCGTCGTCGGTGCCGGCCCAAATTTCGCCGTCGCGAACGCTCGACGGACCGATGCTGAAGACGACGTTGTAATATTCGACGCTGGTATTGTCGGGCGTGAGCGGCGTACCGGAGAGTTGTTGGCGCGCCTTGTTGTTGCGGGTCAGGTCGGGGCTGATCGGGCGCCAGGTGGCCCCGCCGTCGTCGGTTTCGAAGATTCGGTTCCCGCCCATGAAGAGCCGGTGCGGATGCTGCGGCGGCATCGCGAGCGGCGAGGTCCATTGAAAGCGATATTTGAGCGGAGCCGCCGGCCACCCCATCGCGTCTTCGGGCCACACGTTGATCGCATGCACTTGCGTGGTTCGGCGATCGAATCGCGTGAGCGATCCTTGGTAGCCGTCGCCGTAGATGATGTTCGAATCCGCCCGGTCGAAAAGAATCCAACCGCTCTCCCCGCCGCCGGCGTAGAAAAAGTCGCCTAGGCCGATGCCTTGGTATTCGAGGCTGTTGCTCGGGCCGCAGGCGCTGCCGGCGTCTTGATCCTCGGCGCAAATCGTGTACGGAACGCGGTCATCGACGTCGAGATGATACGGCTGCGCGATCGGCATCGGCTTCCAGGTCAGCGTGTTCGTTCCGTCGACGCTTACGGCGATGCCGTCATCACTGGCAACGGCAAGGCGCGCGGGATTCGAGGGATCGATCCACATCTGATGGTTGTCGCCGAACCCGGCCGGACGCTTGATCGTGTGAACCGTCTTTCCGCCGTCGGTGGTTTGCCAAATCTCGACCGACATGAAGTAGACGTGATTCTCGTTCTTCGGATCGACGGCGAGCGAGGTGAAATAGAACGGCCGCTGATCGATGCCGTGTGAGGTGTTCACCATCGTCCAGGTCTTGCCGCGATCGTCGCTGCGCCAGAGCGTTCCTTGCGATGATTCGATCATCGCATAGATCCGCTGCGGATTGCTCGGCGCGAACGCGAGCGCGATGCGTCCGGTGACGCCGCTCGGCAGGCCGTGGCCTTGCAAGCGCGTCCAGTGGTCGCCGCCGTCGGTCGATTCGTAGATGCCGTCGTTGGGACCGCCGCTGGTGAGATGATACGCGTTGCGCCAGCCTTCCCACATGCCGGCGAAGATCACGTTCGGATCGGCCGGATCGATCGCGATGCTCGAGCCGCCGGTGCGATCGTCGGTATAGAGAACTTTTTGCCAGGTCTTGCCGCCGTCGGTCGTCCGGTAGATACCGCGATCGGTGCTGGCGCGATACACGTCGCCGAGCGCCGCGACGAAGACGCGATCCGGATTGCTCGCATCCACCGCGACCGCGGCGATCGATCCGGTGGCGTCGAGTCCGTCATGCGTCCAGGTTTTACCCGCGTCGCTCGAGCGCCACATGCCGTCGCCGAACGCAACGTCGTTGCGCAAATTCTGCTCGCCGGTACCGGCGTACAGAATCGACGGATTCGACGGCGCGACCGCGATGGCGCTGATCGAACTGACCGGCTCGTTATTGAAGATCGACGACCACGTTTCGCCGCCGTTCGTGCTCTTGAACATGCCGCCGAGACCACCCGCGTAATAGATCGCCGGGTCAGATGGAACGCCCGCAACGGTGTCGAGCCGTCCGTCAAACGGCCCGATGTTGCGAAACTCGAGCGCGGCGCCGAGAAGCAGTGCAGGAATCATGCGCTAGTAGTTCCACTCCGCGTTGCTTACGCCCGCCGGCGTCGCGTTGCGCACGTCCCGCGCCATCATCTCTAACAACGCGGCCCAGGTCATCGGATGCCAGCCGTGGCCTTTCATCGGACGCCCGTATTCGAACGTCGCTTTCGGGTTCGGCGTAACGCTCTGCAAGAAGTCCTGTGCCTTATAGACGGCAAGGTTGAGGAAATAGCTGTCCATGTCGCCGACGAAGAAGCGTAGCTTGCCGGTCAGATCGGGACCGATCTTCGGCCACTGTGCCTTCATGTAGGCAACCAAATCGTAGCCGTGATCGCGCGCGTATTGCACGACGCTTTTATCGATGACGCCGGTGCGCATGTTCCAGAGTGGTTTCGGATAACCGTCGGGTCCGGCCGGATCGAAGATCGCCCACCAGCCGTCGAGCTGATACTCCGAACGCCCGTGCGAACCCATCGCCAATTCGTATCGGCTCAACTCCTGTTCGGTCGCGAGGTTCTGCCCGTTGGGCATGCGCGAAAAATAGCGCGGGTAGCGATGCCAAGGATCGTCCGGCGGCGCGGGCGCGAACCAGCCGCTCGCGTCGGTGTAGAGATCGTCGAGCTGGAAAGCGCTGAAATCGATCGGGTCCGGATCGAAGACGTACGCGTGACCGAAGAACGTGGGGTGCTGCAAGATCAGCGCTAGCGACTCCCACCCGCCGGTCGATCCGCCTTCGGTGAAGCGCGCTCGCGCTTCGCGCAACACGCGAAAATGCGTTTCGAGATAGGGAATCAACTCATTCATCAGCGCGTCGCCGAACGGACCGCAGTTCGCACCGTTGACCGCGTACGAGTCGTCGAAGAACGGGCAGGGGTGCTGGAACGTGATCAGCAGGAAGCGCGGAAAATGATCCGAGTTCCAGGCTTCGTAGAACTCGTAGCCGGTCCCGATCCCCGCGCGTTTGCCGGCGGCCGCCGCGGCGGGTGTCTCGGTGCTGTTGTCGGTCGTGAACTCCCAGGGTATCCGATCGTAGAAATGTCCTTGGTTGTAGACGACCGGATAGCGCGAGTTCGGATGCGATGCATACCCTTTTGGCAAAAGGATCGTCGCGCCCAGATAGATCGGGCTTCCCCAGAACTTCGTGAGCGAGGGGCTGAGGATGCGAATGTGTTTGATCCACGGCGTGTCGCTGTCGTAGCCGGGTCCGCCGAGCAGGTTGGCAATGTCTTTCTCCGAGATGACCTGATTCATCACGAAACGCAGGGTGGCGTGGTGCGCCGCATCGATGTGCACGCGTTGGATCGCGCTGTGGAGATTGCCGGGGTCGAGAGAAAAGATCTGTGGCGCCCACTGTTCGTGCGCCCAGATGACATGGCCGTCGGCGCGATGATAGCGAACGTAGATGTCGACGAACGCCTCGGCGTAGTAATCGCCGGCCGGCACGTCATTGATGCTCGCGAGCGGATAGCCCTCGCTCGATCCGTCGATCACCGTGTCGTGCCCCGGGGCAAGCGCGCTCACGTCGGCGGCAAAGAACGGCGGCGATTCTTCCGGCGAGAGAACTTGGATGCGTGGATCGAGTTTATCGCTTTTCGTCAGGACGACGTAGACACGTCCGGTGATCGGTGCCGAATGTACCGACGCGGGGAAACTGACGTTCACGAGCAACGCGAGGAGAGGCGCCGCGATCACTATTTCACCTCCGGATATTGCGCGACGACCTTGCCGTCGGCGTCGAGGAATTGCAGCTCGGCCTGCCCACCGGCGGTGACGAACATCTTGATGCGCGGCTTGCCTGCTCCGTCGGCCAGCATCACCTGCGCGGTATTATCCGGATCGTATCCGAACAGGAAGCGGGTTGCCGCGCGCAGGTTCGGGTGCTGCGCGATGATCGCGCGCTTTTCGGCCATCGTCTTGGCGTTCTCGACCTGCTGGATCACGTTCATCATCTCAGGCGAATCGTAGCGCGGACGATTCCAGCCAACCATGTACGCATACGTCTTGCCGTTGTCGTTACCGTCATCGACTTGCAGCAATTGATCCGTCACGACCGTATCGAACGAGAGCGTATTGCCGGAAGCGAACGTGCCGTCGGCTTTCTTGATGCCGGTCCAGGTGAGTCCACCTTGTTCGTCACCGCGCTCGTTGTAGAAAATGAGCCCGTTGTCCGCGCCGCTCGAACGCTTGAGCGCCTTGCCGTTGACGATCGGCGGCGGAAAGTCGTCGTGGCTGGTTATGACCACGGCCAGCTTGCCTTCACGATCGATGACGTTGATGCGATGCACGGTGAGCGTGTCGATCGTCGCATTGCTGCTCGCTTCGTGCGCGGCCGCGAGTAGGAATGTACCGGCGATCAGCGTGACGGCCAGCGAATAGTAGCGAAGAAAGCGAATCTCTCTGCGAATCGAACGGGTTTGCATCGTATCCCCTTTTGCGTCAATTGCTCGGAATGTAGCGGAAAAACCACTGCGCCCACGTGCGATCGATCGCCATGCGTTGGACCGGATCGGATGGGTGGTGGCCGTAGGCGCGCGCGGCGACGAACTGCACCGTCTTCCCCTGGTCGCGCAGCGCCGAATAGAATTCGTATGCTTCCGGCGTCGGTGCCCGCGGATCGTAATCGTCGCTCAAGATCAACGTCGCCGCGCTGACGTTCGCGGCGTAGGTAACCGGCGAGCTCTTGCGGTACGCGTCGAGGCCGTGCGGCGTCCACGGCGTGAGGCCGCCGAACAGATCGGCCATGTACGAGTCGATCTCGCTGAGCGTGTACTGCATCACCGCGTCGTCGACGGCTGCGCCGCTCACCGCGGCTTTCCAATAGTCGTAGTGGGTGATCAGCCACGAGGTCAGCCATCCGCCGGCCGACCAACCGGAAACGCCGACACGCGCCGGATCGATCGAAATCGCGGCTTCGACGGCTTTGAGGCCGGCAACGCAATCCTCGCCCGGGCCGAGCGGCGGCTCGTCACCGATGATCGCGTGCGCGTACGCAAAACCGAGGTTGTCGCTGCCGCGATAGTTCGGTTGCAACACCACGTAGCCGTGGGCTGCGAGGATCTGCACGAGCGGATCGAAGGCGGTCGTCGAGGCTCCGAAAGTCGGGCCGCCGTGAATGACCAGTACGAGCGGATAGGTCTTCGTGCGTTCGTAACCGAGCGGATACGTCAGCACGCCGTCCTCGTCGAAGCCGCCGTTTTTCCAAGTCAGCTCGCGCGAGTCCGCCAAATCGAGTGCGGCGGTTGCGTGGTTGAAGTCGGTCAGCTTCGCCGGTTTCGATGCGCCCGGTGCGAGGTAATAGAGTTCGCCCGGGTCGTGCGGCGTCGAGCCGATGAACGCCACCGCACCGTTCGCCGCGCTTCCGCTGCCGGCGAAAGCGACGTCGCCCATGTCGACGCGACGGGCTTTCCCGCCGCTCACGATCCACATCGGCGTCGTGACATGATCGTTCGCGGCGACGGCGATTTCGTCGCCGTGATGCATCCACGCGAGAAATTCTACGTTGCGATCGAGCGAGGGCGCGATCTCGCGTGTTTCGTGCGAACCCGGCGTGGCTGCAACGAGATCCTGTTGGAGCACGACCGATTGATGCGCAGCTCCCTCATACGCGATACGATCGCCCTCGGGGGCAAACGCGGGACTCCAACTCCAGCGATCGTCGCCGACGATGCTCACGGTTTTGGTAGCAAAGTCGTAGACGGCAATGCGCGTCTTGAACAGGCTATCGTGATAGGCGTCCGGCATCCGGCTGAACGCCAAATACTTTCCACCGGACGAAAACGAGAGCTGATCCGGATAGACGCTCCACGACCCTTGCGTCAATCGCTCCGGTTGGCCGCCGATCGTTTGCAGCCACAAATGGGCCGGAATCGGTTCGGCGCGCAAGAGATACGAGTTGTCGCCGACGGTCCACAGTTGGTCGTGCGCTTTGAGCGCCGCGGCGTTCGCCGGATCGTCAGGCGAGACGAAGGCGATCGCCTTCCCGTCCGGCCGCCACGCATACGCCTCCACGCTGTTTTTTGCGCTCGTCACCGGATGCGCGTCGCCCCCGTTCATCGGCATGACCCAAACCTGCGCCGTCTCCTCTTTGCCGTTTTGAACCACGTCGACGAATGCGAGTTGCGTGCCGTCGGGAGACCACTGCGGATCGCCGACGTCCTTGCGGTCGTGCGTGAGAACACGCTGCGATCCGTCGTTCACGTTGACTAGGACGAGCTCACGATCGCTGCGATCCGCTTTGGCATCGGTGTGCGAGACGACCACGACGATCTGCTTGCCGTCGGGAGAAAGCTGGGGGCTCTCCACGCCGACGATGCGGTAATAGTCATCGAAAGTAAACGGACGCGCGTGCGCCGCCGCTGGAGTGATCATCGTCGGTAATCCTTAGTGCGGCGTCGAGCCGAGATTCTGGATCAACTCCACGTGGACGCTCGTCGGACCGTAGTTGCCGCCGACGGTGAGACCGACCAAACCGGTTCCCGGCAGCAGCGGCGCATTAATGCCGCCGAAGTAGTTGGTCCAACTCGAGCCGTATGTGTCGAAGATGTTATCGACCGAGAGTTGCAAATTGGTTCCCGGACGAAGCGGTTCGCGAATGGCGGCGTTGAAGATGAAGAACGGCGGTAAACTGAACGTATTGTTCTCTCCGTAGTAGGTCGACCCGAAGAGATAATACGTCCCGTGCGGCGTGCGGTAGTTCACTTCCGCGTACCCCATCATATAGGGGACAGCCGAACCGTTGACCGTGTTGAATCCCAGGCCGCTCGCGTTCCAATTGGCGTTGGGTAGAATGCCGAGATTGGTATTGGGCGTGCAGCCCGGTCCGGGAACCGAGCAATAAAAGTACGGCGGCAGATCGTATGCGTACGCGCGCTGCAGATCGCCCTGGATCCGATAGCCCCAGCCGACCAGCGGCGTTCCTTCTAACATCACTTCGAGGCCGGCGTATCTCGCATGACCGAGATTGCTCGTTTCGGTCGCGTAGAGAGGCAACGGTGCCGGCGGAGGCTCGACGCCCGGCGGAACGTAAGTTCCGATGAGCGAGGTGCTGCTGAGAAACTCGTTGCGTAGCGTCTCGTCGTACACGTCCGCGGAAAGCAGCGTAGATCGATCCAGCCGGCGGTCGACGCCGAGATCGACACCGAACGCCGTTTCCGGCGCGATCGCGCCGTTGTTGAGGTTCTCCGTGTAGTATGTCGGCGCACCGTTGATGTTCGGCAGCGGCGTCGTGCCCGGCGAGGAGAGCAGCGAGAGTTCCGGTGGCGCAATCGAAAACCCGGCTCCGAGCCGCCACGTCGTATCGTTGTTCGGCGCCCACGTTAGACCCATGCGCGGTGCGTCGTAGCCGCGTGTCGCGTTCTGCCACGTCGCTCCACCATTGTCCGTGTAGTGACTGCTGTACTGAATCCCGTAGTTTGCCAAGCCAAGAAACACGCGCGGAGCGACGTAGAAGTGCCCGCGCACCATCTCGGTCGTGAAGTTCTGGCCGGCGCCGGGGGGCAAGCCGAAGAACGGCGGACCGGCGGTCGCGTCGTCGGTATAGGAGAGCGAATCGTGGTGCGCCTGATCGATCGAGAACGAAACGTCGTCGCCGTTGCCGAACGGGCGCGTAAAGAGCAGCGACTCGCCGCGCAGATGATCCTGCTCGAGATCTTCGTTGGTCGCGTCAGCTACGCTCAGCGTTGCCGTTTGTCCGCTGAAATACTCGGTCGTGGGAGCACCCGAACTGCACGCGCCGGTCGCGGGATCGTACGTGGCGCCGGACGGACACACCATGATGCCGCCATAGGTTGCGCCGCTGAAGCTCAAGCTGCCGTCGGGAGCGGTTTGAATGTACGCGTAGTCCGTATCGGAACCGCTGAAGTAGCGCCCGAGCATCGCCCAGTTGCCGAAGCTCGTGCGAAATTCGGCCTGAAACAGATTCTGCTGCACCGACTCGTACTGCGGAATGAAAGCTTCAAGGTCGTAGGGAATCGAGGTGCCCGGTGCGACGGAGCCGGTGTAACCCGGACACGCTGGGGGCGTGGCGTTGAAGCCGTTCGCGCACGGCTCGAAGACCGAGAAGCTGGAGCTATCGGTGCCGATCGGCGAAAGCGACGTCAGGTCGACGCCGCCGACATTGCTGAACGCCTGCGCGCCGAGATAACTGACCGTGAGCGAAGTGAACGGCGAGAGATTGAAGCGTAGCTTCGCCAGTTCGTTGCGCGAGTAATAGGCCGTATTGACGTCGTAGCAACAGATGTAGAGCGGGTCGTAGAATTGCAATCCGCCGATGCCCGCGTAGTTGCTGGTTGGCGGATAGAGCCCGAAGCCCTCGACCGACTGCGCGATCTGCTGACCGTTGATCGTGGGGGCACCCAAGCCTGCGACGAGGTTGATCTGCGACCCGGCGATCGGGTAATTCCGGAGCGGCCCAGGTGCGCCGTCGGTCGCAAAACCCAGCGCGTAATCGAGCCAGTGGGTTTTGGTGGAACCGGTCGCGCGCAGCGCGGTCGTGATGCCGCCCCAGTTGTCGCTGCCAAGCAGCAGCGTCGATTGATTCGTACGCGTCGGCTGCAGCGTGACGTAGTTGACGGTTCCGCCGATCGCGTAGTTGATCTCTTCCGGCATCGCGCCCGGACCCTTCACGATCTCGATCGAGTCGAGCAAGAGCGGGTTGAGATAGATCGGATTGTAGGTTCCGCCGAGCGAGAGGGCCGTCGGGTGACCGTCGATGAGCTGCTCGGTCTCGTACGGCAACGCGCCGCGAATTTGAATGCTCTGCAGCGCGCCGGCGGATGCGCCGTTCCCGTTTTCGGGTGAGGCGGCCGAGATGATGCCGGGGGTCTCGTTGAGGATCTTGGTAACCTGCGTCACACCTTGGTCCTGGAAGACCTGGTTGCTGATCGAAGTGACCGCCGCGCTCGAGGTGTTCATCTGCGGTTGGCCGGCCGCGTTGGTCGACACCGTTGCGATCGTGCGCAGCCCCGAGAAGCTCACCGGTACCAGCGTCACGGCCAGGCTCTCGTTTTCGCCGATGAAGACCAGCACCGTGTCGTTGCGGTACTCTTGAAAGCTCGCCTTCGAAACGAGCAGCGTATATTCTCCCGGCGGTACGTTCGCAATCGTAAACGCGCCGGCCGCGTCGGTCGTGGTTCCGAGCGTCGCCGCGCCGCGCAGCGACACGGCAGCGCCGCCGATCGGCGCGCCGTCGGCGGTGTGCACGGTGCCGGAAACGACGCCGGTTTCCGCAGCGAGCGCACCGAGCGGAATAGAGGTCATCGCGGCCATCACTACCGCGAGTAGCGAGTTCCGAAGAAGGCTTTGCATCGTGAAGGCTTGCCACGATACCGCTGCGAAGCCCTCCGCCCACTCAGCAATCTTGTACCAAATTTCCGTATTAGGGGAGTGTTTTGTGCCAAGAATCGAGCTCGACGCGATAGATAAGCGCATATTGATTGCCCTTCAGCGCAATAGTCGCCTTTCCAACGCCGATCTTGCGAAGAGCGTCGGGCTCTCTCCCTCGCCCTGTCTGCGCCGCGTCCGGCGCATGGAACAAGGGGGCTTTATTCTAGGTTATCGGTCGATTCTCAACCGGCCGGCGATCGGACTGGGGGTCACGGCGTTCGCCCGTCTTCAGATCGAGTGGCCGCGCGCACGAACCTTGCGCGAGGACATTGCCAAACTGCCGCAAGTCGTCGCGTGCTACATCCTGACCGGGGAGTCGGGCGTACTGCTCGAGATCGTCGCGAAAGATCTCGCCGAATACTCCAACTTTCTCTTTGGGACGCTCTACAACGTCGCCGGGGTGCGCGGCATTCAGTCGAGCGTGCTGCTCGAATCCGTCAAAGAGGGCAGCGCGCCGCTGCCGATCGACGGCGTCGAGCCGGGTGCCGCGGTTCAGGCACCGCGCGCGAAGCGCCAGCGCGCGACGTTCCAAAAAACCGAATCGTTGGAGCCGCTGGGCCCGCGCAGACGGTCGGGAAAAACGTCGAGCTCACGACGCTGATAGATCAAAACGATCGGTAAGTCGGCGTAGAGCAGCGACTGCAGGCGCGCGTACACGGCGTCGCGGCGCGCCCGGTCATAGGTTGCACGCCCGGCGGCGAGCAGCGCGTCGATGCGCCGATCGCAGATCCGCGACTTGTTGTATCCGTTGGGGGGAACGTTGGCGCACGCAAACTGGTCGGTCGTATCGGGATCGTCGCCGTTCACGAACGAGTACAACGCGAGGTCGAATCTGCCGGCATAGACCGGACCTCCCATTGCGGCCGGCGCACCGAACTGCGTGACGTTGAACTCGCGGATCGTCACGCGCGCTCCGGCGGCGCGCTCGTACTGCGCGATCTCGTTGGCGGCAACCGCTTCGCCGATCACGCCGGCTTGTACGATCAACCGCAGATCCAACGGCCGTCCGTCCTTGTGCCGGACTCCCTCGCGGCCGCGCTTCCAACCCGCTTCGTCGAGCAGCCGCCGCGCGGCGGCGGGATCGTACGGCACATCGGGATAGGCCTTCGAATCGAATGCCCAGAGAAAGAGCCCGCGCCCGGCCTGCCGGCTATCGAGCGCGCCACGGTACGCCGTTGCCACGAGCGTGCGGAAATCGATCGCTTCGGCGAGCGCGCGGCGAACGCGCGCGTCGTTCGTCACGGCATTTTGCGTGTTGAAAATCAGCGCGTCGACGGCGTCGACCGGCGTGTCCATGACGCGGTAACCGCGCAGCGCGCGCAGCTGCGGATACTGCGAGTAGTCCTGCTCGTTGAAGTACGCCTGGATCTCGTGTGTGGCCAGCTGCGTCGTGCCTTCGGAGGGAACCGCGATGAAGCGCACGATCAGCCGGCGGATCTCCGGCTCGCCGAGAAAATACCGCGGATTCGCCCGCATCTCGACCTGGTCGTCGCGAAGCCAGCGCACGACCACGTACGGCCCCGAACCGACCGGTTTCGAGTCGAACGCCAGATGGTTGAAGTCGGGGTATTTCGCGAGCAAATGTTCCGGCAGAATCGGAAAGCCTTGCGGTGCAAGCACCAGCGAGACGATCGGCGCAAACGGCGCACGCAAGTGGAGCACGAGCGTGTAATCGTTGGGCGCCTGCGCCGAGACGATACGATCGTAACCGTAACGCGTCTGCACGTTGTTGGCCGGATTGTCGATCGCGTCGATCGACCAGACGCAATCCTTGGCCGTCAGCGGCACGCCGTCGGCGAAACGGACGTCGCGACGCAGATGATAGGTGATCGTGCGGCCGTCGCCGCTGATCCCACCATTCGCGAGCGTCGGCACCTCGGTTGCGACGTCGCCGATCAAGTCACCGCGATCGTCGTACTTCACCAGATACGAAAAGAGCAACTCGCCGAACTGCGTTGAGAGTTGGCCGTTATCGAGCGCCGGATTGAGTGAGATCGGCTCCTGCTGCTCCCCGATGATCAGCGTCGTTTGGTCGAGCGGCGCGCTATCGCGTAGCGTGCAGGCACTCAGAAGTACGACCGCGGCAAGTAGGGCTAGAAGACGCACTACTCCATCGAACGAAGCGTGTCCGCCAGCAGTTTCACTCCGCGGTCGATCCGATCCGGCGTCGCGTTGCTGTAGGCGAGCCGCATGTAATGGCTTGGGATCCCCTGTGCCCGCGCCGACGACGGGTCATCGGCGGCAAAGAATGCGTTCCCGGCGATCGGCGACACCCCCGCTTCAAAAGCGCGTTCGGCCAGCACGCCGGTGTCGATGCCGTCGGGGAAGCGCAGCCAGAGATAATATCCGCCGTGAGGAGGCGTGAAAACGGCGCTTGGAAGGTCGCGCCGGACGGCTTCGATCATGCGATCGCGATGCTCCCCGTACGCGGCGCGCGCGCGCGCGATTTGCGGCTCGAGGCCTCCGTCGGCAAAAAATTCGACGATGATGCGCTGCGTCATCGGCGCAGTTCCACCGTCGCTCTTGAGCTGCGCGATCCGCACGATCGAATCGGCCTCGGCACAGATCCAACCGATCCGTAAGCCCGGCGCAATCAATTTGGAGAACGTACCGAGCGCAAAGACGATGCCGGAGCGGTCGAGCGATTTGAGCGACGGCTCCGACGAACCCTCGAAGCGCAACCGGCGATAGGGACTATCCTCGACGATCGGAATGCTTCGCGACGTCGCGAGGGCAAGCAACGCCTGCCGCCGTCGCAGCGACATCGTGATACCGCTCGGATTGTGAAAGTCGGGAACGTCGTAGATGAACTTCGGGGCGGGCAACCGGTCGCGTTCGCGCTGGGCGAGCCGCTTGGCGAGCATGACGACGTCGAGACCTTCCTCGTCCTGCGGCACCTCGATGAACGTCAGGCCGAAACTGCGTAGGATCGGAATCGCGGTGAAGTACGTCGGTCCGGTTACGACGACCGCGTCACCGTCGTCGACCAGCAGGCGGCAGATCAACTCCAGACCGTGCTTCGCGCCGTTGACGACGATCACGTTCTCCGCGGTAACCGCGGCGCCGTCGTCGCGCATGTATTGAGCGATCCACTCACGCATGGGCCGCAATCCGTAGGGCGAGCCGTACTGCAGCGACTCGCTCCGAAAAACGGTCAGCGCCCGCGCCGCGGCGCGGGTCAGATCCGGGAAGATCTCCGGAAACGCATAGCCGGAGTCCAGTGAAATGGCATCGGCCGAATCCGGATGGAGCGGCCCCGGCAGCCGCATGGCTCGCCGCGCGAGTGTTTGCATGCCCTACGGCTGCTCTGACGCGCGGTGCCGCTCCTGTGGCATGCGCGCAACGCTATACCAAATAATACCTCTTCGTAATCTAATTATGCCAACAATTGCAAGGGTTATGGAATAATTAAATCCTATGGGTGGAGCGACGTTCCAATCGTTGCGCGCGCCGAAAGCGACTGCTCGGCGATGGCGCGCAGCGATTCCAATTGTGCGCGCGTCATTTCGTCGAGGCCCCGCCGCGAAAGCGCGGCGCTCGTGTCGCTGCGCAGATCCTCGAGTTGCAGGCGAGCGAGCGCCTGCGCGTCGCCCGGCGTTCCGGGCCGCGGTGCGGTCACCATTTGTCCCAGAAACGTCGCGTACATGGTCTGCAGATTTCGCCGGACCGGCCCTTCGTGCGTCACGGCCCCGCCCGCGATGTCGCCGAAAATGCCCGCCCGCGTCCAATCGAAGAGATCGGTGAGCGTCATCGTCTTTCCCGGCGGATAGCGCAGCGAGAACTCGTCGATCCGCTGCAGACGAATCGGGGAGAAGAGTTCCGCGAGCGCCGATTGCTGCGCCGCGCCGACCGTGCTCAAGATCGAAACTCCGTGATGGGGTGCGGGATCGTAGGCCCACTTCGCGCTGAACAACGGCACGCTGATCTCGGAATAGGTCAGCGTGTCGAGCACCGCCGGATTGAAGTGCCACGCCGCCTCGGAGAAGAGGCCGGCGTCGAGCTGATCCCAGGCGTCACGGTCCTGCGCCAGCGTTACCGGCGTCAGCGGTGCGAGCGCGCCGGGATCGCCGCGCTGTGCGCGCGAGAGATACTCGCCGCCGATCGTGTGCACCGGATCGTACACGCAGCGCAGGTAGCCGCTCATATCGGTCACGAACGCCGCGCGCGCCTCATCGTAGGGCATGCCGCGCTCGGGAAATCGCGCATTGACCGAGTCCATCAAGCCGTGATACATCGCCGCCTGCGTTTTGCACCACGCCAGCGGATCGTTGGTGAGGTTGAAGGTCTGCACGCGCGGATCGATCGAATGCCCGCCGGCGAACTCACGTGCGTCCTCGTCGCTCGCGAAACGAAACCATGGATTTGTCCAATTCGGTGCGTTCGGAACGAGGCCGTAGCCGTACTGGATCGCGTAGTAGTCATACGGCCCAAGCACGAGCTGCACGTAGTCGCCCTGCGGCGTGCCTTTCGGCCAGAGGTTGATCGGCGCGTATTCCATCACCGAGCTTGCGATGCCGTAACGGTCGGTGAACGATTTGCTCTGGAGTTGACGCGCCGAATAGGCTTCGTGAGCGATGAAGTTGTGCTGCAGACCGAAATCGTGGCCGGATTCGTGAAGAACGACCGAGCGAAGCAGGTTCTGCGCAAACGCATTCTCGGCGGCAAGCGAGTCGGGCAGACCACGCGCCGGAGCGACGGCGTACTTGTAATCGAGCCGTCCGTGCATGGGCACGGCCGCATCGAAGTTCACGCCGACGTTGATCTCTTCCCCGGTACGCGGGTCGTCGATGATCTCGGCTTGCGCACCGTAGGCCGGATTGCTCGTGTCGACCCAGCGAATCATGTTGTGGCGGATGTCGTCGCTGTCCCACGACGGATCGCTGGGCTGTTGCTCGACTTTGATCGCGTTCAAGATGCCCACTTTGGCGAAGGCTTTGTTCCACGTCAAGAGTGCGTCGCGAACCGTCTGGCGGTACTCGGGCGGGATGTCGCTGCTCAGATAATAGACGACCGGATTCGCCGCGTTTGCCGGCGCGCTCGACGTGCGCGTGCCGAAATTCCAGCGGATGATGTAATCGATCGTGCGCTGCAGCCGCGTGTCGTTCCTGAAATCGAGCAGCGGTTGCGAGAAAAAGCCGACGCGGGGATCGTAGACGCGCGGCACATATCCGTCGTTCGGCGCCTGGATCAGGTTATAGGTGATGCGCACTTCGATGCTGCGCGGATCCGGCGCGTTATCGACCAGATCGGGATCGGCCGAGGTCCAGGTCTGATCGACGCGCAGCACGTCGTTCTCGGGAAACGCCTTGGTCGCGAGAAAGAACGACTTGGTCGCGTCGATATGATAGGCGTGCGCGGGATTTTTCACCGCATACTTCAGGGTGTCCGCGAGATTCCCGACGTCGCCCAGGAACGGGGCTGCGGAGATCACGACGTGCTCGCCGTCTTGCGCTTCGATTGGAAGGACGGCTACGATCGAGTTCGGGAGCGACTGCTCGACCCCGGCGCGCTGCGCGGAGCCGTTCGCGGTCAACGCGTAGGTGTTCGGCCAGCGCAGCACGATCGTCTCGCCGTATCGCTCGAAGTGAAGGATACGCGCCGGCGCGATGTACGGCTCGCCGGGCGCCGGACCGAAGCCGCCCATTCCGCTCGCCGGTACCGACGTTTCGATGAAATCCTCGCCGAATTGCGCGGTCGAAAGTTCCAAATAGGTCTTGCCCGCTTTGTCCACGATCGGAATCAATCCCGGGTGGATCGTCGCGCCTTTCATGAACGCTTCGAGCGCAGTCGGCGCCGGTGCGGGCGACGGAGCAGCCGCCGTCAAAACGATCGCAACAAGAGCGGCCGAGATGAACTCGGCGAGTCGGCGGACCATCAAATGCCTCCTTACGGCGCGAGAATACGCGCGAGCAGCGGCGTCGCGGGAGCCGATTTGAGCGCGTGCCAGGGAGCATCCTGCACGACGCGCCCTCGCTCGATCGCAATCGCCCGAGCGCAAAGCTGTTCAAGTAGATCCGCTTCGTGATCGACGACGAGCATGGTGAAACGAAGTTGGCACTGCCAATCGGCGAGCGCGGCGACCAATTCGCGTACCAGATATCGATCCAGCCCGGCGAAGGGCTCATCGAGCAGAACGAGCCGCGGCTTGCGCGCCAGCATCCGCGCGAGCGCGACGCGCCGCGCTTGCCCGCCGGAAATCGCGTGCACGTTCTCATTCCAGATCGGTTCGAGCTGCAAACGCTCGCGCAACTGCGTAACCCACGAATCGGCTCCGCGCGCGCCGTTGGTCAGACCGAAGCGCACGTTCTCGCTCACGCGTAAATGTGGGAAGAGATGCGCGTCCTGCGTCAGATAGCCGAGCGGCCGGCGATGCAGCGGCAACGGCGGCGGAAAGAGCGCGTCGTCGTCAAGCCGTATTTCGCCGTCGTCGGGAATCTCGGCCCCTGCGATGCAAGCAAGAATCGTGCTCTTCCCCGCGCCCGACGCGCCGAAGATTGCGCACGCCTCGCCGGATGCCACCCGAAAGCGCACGTCGACGGTGAACTGCGTGCGGGCTTTGCGAAGACGAACGTCAAGCACGATTCGCTTCGCGTACCCGGCGCTGTGCGAGCACGTGCACGAGCCATGGCAGCGGCAGCGCGGTCGCAAGAAACACGACCATCAGCGGCATCACCGCCGGCAAACCGAAGTTTTGCAGGTTGACCCAAATGGCGACCGGCATTCCGGCGGGATAGTACGCGGTAATGACCACCGCACCGAATTCGGTGAGCGCGCGCACCCACGCCAGGCTGAGGGCGACGGCAAAACCGAGCCGCGCCACCGGAAAGGTGACGCGCCAGAACACGCTCCAGGCGTCGCGGCCGAGCAGGCCGGCTTGCACCTCGAGCGCGCGCGGCACGCGTTCGAGCGCGGCGATCGCACCGAGCACGTAGTACCCGATGCTCACGTAAACTTGGGTGACGACGAAGGCGATCGCCGTGTTGGCGAAATGCGCGCCGAACGCGAGCGAGAGCAGAATTCCGAGCGCCAGCGGCGGCAGCAACACGGAGATCAGCAAGACCGCCTGCCACGCAATGCGCTCGCGCGACGGCGCGCGCGCGATGTAGTGCGCCATCGGCGTACCGAGGGCGACGACGATAAGCATCGCAAGCGCCGTCAGACCGAGCGAGACGCGCACCGGGGCGAGCATTGCCGCGAGGTTCCAGCGCCACGGACCGACGCGCGCGAACAGTCCCGCCAGCGGGTAGAGCAGCGCGAGAGCGAAAAGCGCCGCGCCCGCACGCTTCACGTCAAGATGCTTGCGCCGGTAGGCGGATCGTAGGCGTATTGGGTGAGGATCGCTTTCGCCTCGGGGCCGGAGAACCAATTCACGAACGCCTGCGCCTTGGCGGCATGCCGCGAACCTTCGATCGCGGCGGCATAATAGACCAGTGCTTGCGGATGGTAGCTCTTACCGTTCAATTCGAGCGACGCGTGCGCGTAGCGGACACTCATCGATTGGTTGCCGAGATTGATCTCGTCGGGCAACCGCACGAACGGCAGTCCGAACGGTCCCGGCTGCGTCTTATAAGCCGACGCGGCATCGAGTTCGCCGCTCTGCAGACGCGCCTCCACCGACCCTTCGGCGAAGATCTGCGCCGGATTGATCGTCTCGCCGAGGATTTTTTGAGCGAGGCCGGGCCGATCGTAGTACAGCTCCGCCAGCTGCAGGGTGAAGATGATGTTGCGGCCTTGCGGATCGGTCGCGGGATCGGTTCGTCCGAACCGCACCCCCGGCTGCTGCAGCACCTCGTACCACGGGCGCGCGACGAAAGACGCCGCCACCGGACTCTTCGGACTGTACGCGATCACCATCTCGGTGCGCGCGATCGGAATCGCGCGTTTCACCTTGCGGGCCCCGAGCACGGTGCGCATCGGCCCGGGTGTAACCGGCACGAAGACGTCTGCCGCGATCGTGCCGCTCACGATCAACTGCGCCAGCGCATCCGAACCCTGCGCGCGGCCGTGGATGTCAACACCAAGACTCTTGACGACCGCCGTTTTCACCGGCCCTTCCATCATCGAACCCATCGACCCCGCGTAGGCGACGTCGAGCACCGTCAACGGCTGCGCGTTTGCGGGGGCGATCAGCGCGGCGCTTGCGAGACCGGCGCCCGCCGCGATCCACTCCCGTCGATTCACGCGATACGCTCCCCCGCTCGGCTCAGGTCGTACGCGTCGAGGCCATGTACGTCGCGCCGGAACGCTTGCGATCGCAGCGTTTCGAGCAACACGCGAGCGCCGGACACGCGCAACGCGCCCGACGCGACGACCAGCGTGCAGCGCTCCTCGCGCAGCGGAATGAAATCAAGCGAGAAGATTCGCGCGACGCTTGCCATGCCGACCGCGACGTCGGCGAACCCCTGCGCGATCGCGCGACCGGCATCGACCTGACCGGCGACCTCGCGATCGTATCCGCGAATGCGCTGCGGTTCGAGCTTGGCGCCGCGCAGGCGCTCGTCGAGCAATGCGCGCGCCGCGGCGCCGCGCGGGCGGTTCACCAGGCGCGCGCGCGTGCGTGCGATATCGCCGGCGCCGCGAAATCGCAGCGGATTGTCGCGCGCCAGCAGCCAGCCTTCTTCGGTGGTAGCCAGTTCGAAGCGCTCGTACCCCTCGCGCGCGAGCCGTGTGCCGGTTTCGCCGTGCAGCACCGCGGCGTGCACGCTGCCGGCGCGCAGTTCGTCCAACGCCGCGCGATTGGTCATCGGCAGCCACAGTACGTGCAGATCGCGTTCGCGCAGCATCGCGTGCCGCGCGAGCAATCCTGCGGCGACGTCGCATCCGGCGACGAAGATCGTGGGGAGCGCGCGCTGCGTCGGCTCGAGCGCGAGATGCTCGCGCGCGACCGCGTCGAACGCGCGTCGCGGCGGATCGGCCGGTAGGTCGAAGAGTTCTTCGACGGTGCAGCCGAGCACGCGCGCCAGCGAAAGCGCGATGCCGACGCTCGGCTGCACACGCCCGCTCTCGATCGCGCCGACCGTTTGCCGCGTGATGCCGGCCGCCCGCGCCAGCGTCCGCTGCGAGAGCCCGCGCGCGGTTCGCAGCGATTCCAGCCGGCAGGCAATGATCTTTGTCATTAGGTTCGCAATCATTGCCCAGGCGGGCGCTTGCGCCCTGCCGGGGAAAGCTGAGGCCATGAGCTTCCGCAAGCGATTCATGGTGAAGCCGGCCGCGAAGGTTCGCCTAGCCGATATCGACCCGGGCTTCACCGGGCACCACCGCCACAAATCCGACGCGGCCGCCGAAATCGAGGCCGACACCAAACGGCTGACCGAACTGCAGTACCTGCTCTACGCCGGCAACGCGCACGCGCTCTTGATCGTGCTGCAGGGACTCGACGCGTCCGGCAAGGACGGCACGATCTCGCACGTCTTTAGCGGGCTCAATCCGCAAGGCGCGCGCGTGCACGCCTTCAAAGAACCCTCGAAAGAAGAGCTCGCGCACGACTTTCTCTGGCGCGCGCACTTGCAGACGCCGGCGCGCGGCGAGATCGTCATCTTCAACCGGTCGCACTACGAGGACGTGTTGATCGTACGCGTACACGATCTCGTCCCCAAGAGCGTGTGGTCGAAACGCTACGACCTCATCAATTCCTTCGAAGCGGATCTGGGGCAGGCGAACGTCACGATTCTGAAATTCTACTTGCACATGAGCGAGGGAGAGCAACTCGAGCGTTTCAAAGGCCGGCTCGACGATCCGCACCGCCGGTGGAAGATCAGCGAAGCCGACTACACCGAACGATCGTATTTCAAAGAATACATGAAAGCCTACGAAGACGTGCTCGAAGAGACGAGCACCGAGTACGCTCCTTGGTTCGTCATCCCGTCCGACCACAAGTGGTTCCGCAACCTGGCGGTCTCGAAAATCGTCGTCGAAACACTCGAAACACTGAACATGCGCTTGCCGCCCGTCACCGTCGATCTCGACCAGATCCGGCGCAAGTATCACGAAGCAGCAGCGCGAACTGGTGCGTCATGAGCTACAAAAAGACGGCCTCGGCCCTACTGCTGTGCGCCGCGTTCGCCGGCGTCGCTTTCGCCTCGCCCGCCTACGCCAACGGCGTCGTGCGCGTGCAGCAGAGCGACGGTTCGGTGCGGGACTACCCGCAGGTCCGGATGGCCTGGACCGGGCAGACGCTCTGGCTCCACAGCGCCGACGGCAAAGGCGTGCTGCAAATCACCACTGGTGCTTGTTCCTATGCCGGCAGTGTTTTGCGCTGCCTACCCTACTCGATCACGCTTCATCAAAGCGGCAAGAAGCATCCGATCGCGATCGCGAACGGCACCGTCTACATCAATCTCTCCGGCAAAACAGGTCACGTTCCATATTCGTCGCGGCCGATCGGGCCGCACGGTCTGATGGTGGCGATCAAGACGCAGCACGGAACCTTCATAACGGTACGCGGCCATCTCGACGAGGTGAAATAGGTGAAACGCATCGTGCGCGCCGCCGTGGCGCTCATCTTAGCCGCGGCCCTGCCGGCCGCCGCGCTCGCTCAACGTCCGGGCGGCGGCGGAGGGCATCCGGCGCCAGCAGCGCGCCCCGCGCCCGCGGCACGCCCCGCGCCTGCAGCACGTCCGGCCCCGGCATATCATCCGGCGCCGGCTGCCCCGGCGCGTCCGGCGCAACCGCCCGGCTTCTCGTTTCCGCACGACGTCAACCGTCCGGCTGCCCCAGCGCGCCCCGTCGCGCGTCCCGGAAATCTGCCGCAGGGTCCGCGTGCGCCGATCGCGCGCCCGCCGGCCCGCGCGTACGTGCGCCCGATTCCGCCAAACTATAACGGCCCGCATATCGTCAACCCGCACCATTGGAGCAACTGGTCCTGGAATCACGGCGTGCGGTGGTATCCGGCGCCGATCTACTGGGGAGGCGGTTTTTGGGGTCCCTTCGCGATCGGCGCGGCTCTCGGCATCGCGCTGCTCGGGTCCATCATCGATTATCAGGATCAGCAGATCTATCCGTCATACGCGGTGCAGCCGGAATCGCCGGGTGCAACCCTCTTGCAGGATTACGGCCTGACGCAGACGCCTTGCGGACCGCCCAATCTCGTCGTCATCTGGGGCCCGGACAACAGCGTGGTCTGCGCGTTTCCGAACAACGTGGTCGCGCCGGGAAACTACGACGTCGATCCGACGACGCTGACGCTGGTCACACCGCCCTCGCAGTAGGCAACCCCGTGAAGAGACTCGTGATACGGGCATCACGTCACCTCAAATGACCCGCCGTCCCGAGTCACGGTGACGCATCCGCACGGCGATCACGTTGGCGGGTGTTCGCCGGTGTTGCGGAAATTGCGCGTTGCGGAGATCGCCGATAGCGGTCAGACGTCCGGCGGTCACGCCTATCACGACTTCCTCGACGTTGCACATGCTGAGCGCGCGCCGGCGAGGTGTGGCGCACCGGCGACGGCGTGACGCTGCAATTCATCGGACCGCAATTGCCATTCGTGGGCGGCCGTAATGCAATCAACGAGAACTCTATCGCATTCATCCTGACGTATAGGCGCTTTCGGATGCTCTTCACCGGTGACGCGGGCAGCCTCGCCGAGCAACGCCTTTTGGATGAAGGGATCGATCTGCACGCCGATGTCCTGAAGGTCCGGCACCACGGGTCCGCCTACGGATCGTCACCCGAATTCATCGCCGCCGTGCACCCGCGTTACGCGATCATCTCCGTCGGACGTCATAACATCTTCCGCCATCCGGCGCCGTCGACAATCGAGACGCTCGAACGCGCCGGGGCACAGGTCTACCGTACCGACGAGAATGGCGCTACAATCGTGACCAGCGACGGTAATCCGGCCTCTACCGTGGTCACCGAGGATTTGGCTTCCGGTCCGCAATAACCGACCCGCATGCTCCGCTGGCTGTTATTCGCTACCGTCGTCTTTTGTTCGGCGTGCTCAGCCGGGAACTCTTACTCTGCATCAAGCGCAGAGTGGCTTTCTTATGGTCACGACTACTCCAACCAACGCTTTTCGCAGCTCGATCAGATCAACAGCCGCAACGCGCAGCACCTAGCTCCTGTGTACGTATTTCAAACCGGCGTCCTCGGGGCGTTTGAAACCAGCCCACTGGTTGCCGGAGGTGTGATGTACTTGACCACCGCGTATGACGGCGTCTTCGCGATCGATGCGCAGAGCGGCAGGCTCCTGTGGAAGCGCGATCCGCTGCCAGGCACATTTCGCCAGTGCTGTGGTCCGGTGAATAGGGGCGTTGCCCTGTCCAAAGACCTCGTCGTGATCGGGCAGTTAGATGGCCGCGTTGTTGCGCTTGATCGTAAATCGGGACTTCGGAAATGGAGCGTTCGCGTCGCCGATAACGCGCAGGGCTATAGCATCACCATGGCGCCGCTCATCTATCGCGATTCTGTCATCGTTGGCGTGGGTGGCAGCGACCTCGGAATTCGTGGAGCTCTGATGGCGCTCTCCCTGCGCAATGGTAGACTGCGTTGGCGCTGGTTTGCCACGGATGCGCACCATTGGTTTGGTAATACCTGGAAGCGCGGCGGCGGCGGGATCTGGACCACACCGGCGATCGATCCTTCACGCGATTCGATCTACTTCACGACTGGAAATCCGTGGCCCGATCTCAATGGTGAATCGCGGCCAGGTGACAACCTTTTTACGGATTGTATCGTCGCTCTGAGCGCTTCTACCGGTCGGATGCGATGGTATTTTCAGGAGGTGGCTCATGACACGATGGACCTCGACGCGGCCTCACCGCCCGTGCTATTTCAAACGGTGGATGCCCGTGGGCGACGGGTCGACGCAGTCGGCGAGATCGGGAAGAACGGAATCTTCTACGTCCTCAATCGCGAAAGCGGCAAGTTGATACGCCGATCGATCGACGTGTCCAGTCTCAACATGCCGGGTGACAGCAAGGATGCTTGGACGGGCGGTGCGAGCTGGTCGCCCACGTCGTACGATCCTCATCTGAGGTATGTGATCGTGACGGCGACTCGACATCTTCGGCCGGAGCGGGGGAAGCACCGATCGGGGATCGAGGAGCTGAAACGCGAGTGGGCACGGATATATGGTTCCGTTTCGGCCGTGAACGTGGGAACGGGCGCTATCGTATGGCAAGACGAGTTCGACGGTGGACTCGTGGGCGGTACGGTTTCAACAGCCGGCGGCGTCACGTTCGTCGGCGAGGGAAACGGACATTTCGATGCGCTCGACACGCGAACAGGTGTGCGGCTATGGCAGTTTCAGACGGGCGCGGGGGTCAACGCGCCGCCGATCGTCTTTCGGGAGGACGGTCGCGAGTACGTAGCCGTCGCCTCCGGCGGTAATCAACAACTCGGGACGCCGAAGGGCGACGCCCTCTTTGTCTTCCGACTCCCCGATGAATGAGGAATGTAGGACTTAAGGCCTACCGGCCGACCCTTGACTTGCTTGGGCTTTTCGGACCGTGCTACACTGGCTTTCCGTAACGCTCGCCAGGGCGGCGTCCCACGGAATTTGGTGTGGGCACGGCATGTGGGGGCAGGCGAATGAGAACACTGCAGGGTCTTTTTTGTCTTTGGCTCGTCGTTGCATTGGTTGCTTGCGGCGGTGGCAGCGGCATGCCGATAGTTCGAGATTACACGAGCGGCGGTCCCCAGGTTCATGCGAGTCCGCAATCGGTCATCCCAAGATGCGGCACGTCCCCCTGCCACCCTGCTGTGCCGCCCCCATGCACCCTAAACTACACCGAACTCGCCACGTCGCCTGCTGATCAGCAACGAACTACTATCGGCGTCGGCGAAGTGGTTGAGCTCTCGGGGAACGGCGGCGGCTGGTTCGTAACCGGCGACGACGGGGCGCTCAGCAGCACCGTGCCGGGCCCGACGGTATTTTATGCGGGTGCCGTAGCGGGCGAGGTGACCGTTACCGAAGACAGCAATTTGGATTATGACGAGGAATGCAATGAGAGGTCCGTCTCCTTTACCGTCATTGCGCCCAGTGGCTTGGTCTATGAACAGGTGAACGGTCTGAAGCACACCCAGGGCCTCGACGACATTGGCATGGAAACTTACTATTATCTGCAACCGGACACCGTCTCGTTCACGAACGTCGAATTTCAAGAGGTTCAAGCCTATGCGCAGGTTGCCGCACCCGAGCCAGCCGCCTGGTCTTGCCAGGCTAATAACCCGCACCTGCCAGCCCCAACACCGACACCGCTTGCTGTTCTACCGGAGTCCGGAACCCTTGGGTCGCAAGTTAACACCACCGATATCGCATATTCCGCCGGCTGCACCTTCACGAGCAACGGTCAGCCTGTGGCGCCGACCGCTGGATATGAGGAGTTTCAGATACCAGACGAGTACGTGGTCGTCAGCGATCCGACAGGGACGTGGTATCCGATTACAACCACAACACAGGAAGCGACTCTCACTAGCGCTGGCGCTCTGTCGATGTACAAGGGAGGCGTCACGAGTGAGCCGTCGATAACAATAAACAGCCCGACGTCCTGCTACACGTCCTTCCCGTGTTAGGAGCCCGCGAACATGATGCAGAGAACAATTGGCTTGACCCTATGTCTCATTCTCGCTCTTCCCGTCACAGCAAATGCAGCGACCGCGGGCGATCAGATGCAACAGCGGGTGGCTGCTTCGATGCAGGACCTTCAGCGCTTCAGGACCGGGCATTCATTTAGCGACTTACAAGGTGCGATCACGACTCTCTTTAGCTTTGGGGATATTAAATCGATCGCGCCTGCAGACTATGTGGCGCGCAGAAGAAGTCTGGTTCAGGCGTGGGCGCAGATCCTAAAAGTAATTGAGGAGTCGTACGATCCCACGTACGATCCGCATGATCCAAATGATGTTCCTTTCGACTGCCTTATAGCGCCCGGAGCAACCAGTCCCACGTGCTTCGATTACCAAAACATCAAGGATCCCAAGGCGCGCGCCGACTTTATTGCGGCAATTAAGGCGAACGGAGCAAAGGCTCGAAAGGCGCTATATTACAGCCGGCTTTGGAACCTCGACGAACTCGCGATGGGTTCGCTAAAGATGGATTTGCAAATCTTCAGCGGCGCCGGCGCACCGCCGGACGTTGCGGCGCTCGATGCGATTATTCAACAGGCAGGACTCAGTGAGTCCCGGCAAACCGCAATACACGCAATGCTCGCCGCGCCGGCTCCACGATAAACGCCGTAAATTGGTTCCGGAAGCTGCTCCAAGGTAATTGCTCGCGACTGACGCAAATACGTGATGAAACGTGTGCTTTACAAACCGGTTAAGGCGGCCTCGCTCATTTTCGCCTTGAGCTTCTTCCCGGCCGTTGCGGCACATGCGGCAGTTAATCCGCAGATACAAACGCGCGTTACGACCTCAATGCAGGAACTGCAAACGTACAACACG
>DATJTX010000010.1 GCA_035502855.1 Candidatus Baltobacteraceae bacterium | reverse complement strand
GTCTTCGGCCGACGCGCCCAGCTCTGCAATGTCGCGCGCTCTGCATCCGTCATGTTCAGATCACGAAGAGGACGACCCATGATGTAACTCTAACACGATGTGCAGAATTATTCAACTAATTTACGAGACACTACACTAGGGCGGCGGGGCCAGTGTTCGCAGCTCCCCGACGATCGCATCGCGCATCTCCTCGATCGCCTTCCGAAGGGAGTCGGTTGAATTCGCGCTTCTCACGCCGATGGCGTCGAGTGCGATTCCGACGCCGTACGCAAGTGCCGCCAGCGCGTCGAGTTCGTCGGGGGCGAACGATTCGCCGTTGGTCTTGCGCCCGCATACGAGGGCGCCGACGAGTACGCCGCGCGCGATCATCGGCAGTGCGTACTCACCGCGAATCGCCGTTTCCGGAACGCCGCGTAAGTCGAGCGGCTTCCCCCACGCCTTGAGCGAGGTAAGCGCCGGGTCGTTTTCGTCGACGTCGATCTGCGGGTAGACGATCTCGACCGATTCGCTCGCCGTATGCCGGTCCACCACGGCGATCGTCCGCTGCTCGAGCGTCGCCGCGTCGGTGATGTACGCGCACTCGTGCGCAAACCGGCGAAGTGCGGCCTCGTCTTCGTGGCGCTTTCGAAAGAACACCCGGTCGACGAAACGGTCGACGTGCCGATGGATGAATCGCAGCGAGAGTCCGAGGCCCATCGCGATGGCAAGGCCGATCGCCGAACTCGTAAGACGCGTCGTCCGGGTCAGCCACGTCCCGATCGACCATTCGAGCACGATGAACGATCCGATGATGATCGCCGAAACGAGCGTAAAGACCGCGGCGCGATTCAGGACGAAGCCGACGTCGATAAGACGCCGCGACAGCGTCACATAGACGAGCAGCAACGGCAACGTGAAAAAATTGATATTGAAAATCGCGGTCTCGAACGCGTATACGCCGTACGTCGGTGCGTAGTTCGGCGCGTAGTAAAACACGATGAAGATCACGAAGAACGCTGCGATGGACGCGAGCGACCACGCGGCCCGCTGGCGCTCGGCGCCGCGCGCAGCGCCGATCCCTAGCGCGCTGCAGGTGAGAGCAAGTGCGAGGGCTATCGCCCACGGCACCACGAGCGGCGTAAGCCACCGGCTCGTCGGGTCCAGCCAGAGCGTCGTGAACGCGAGTGCCTGCAGCACGTTGCATCCGGCGATGACGGCAAGCACGCAATAGCACAGGACCGCGATGACGCGCCTCGCGCGAGAGACGGGTGCCCCGAACGTCGTCGCATACAGGACCCATAGCGCGGCCGCGGCCGGGACCAACAAGCCCAAAACCGAAAGCGCTACGTAGAACCACAAATACGGGACCGCGAAGTTGTTCGTCGCGCACAACGCACCGAGCGCGAAAAACACCAGTGCGGCTGCGAGCGTGAGGTTGCTCTTCGTCGGCTCGGCGCGCCAGGCGATCAGCGCGGCCATGAGGGTAACGAAAAACATGCCGACGGGTCCCGACCAGAGATACCAATACCGGCGCAGATCCCATGGCTCGGGCGTGATGCGGACGCGAAGATGGCGCGTGCCGCGCGTAACCGCGAGCGTTGTGGTATGACCGGTCATCGGCGTCAAAAAGCCGTCGAACCATTGCCAGCGTTCGAGGGCCGAATTCGCCCGCACGTCGAGCAGATCGCCGACGCGGAGACCGGCGCGATCCGCGGCATATCCGCGGTCGATCGATGTGACGACTTGTTCGTATGGGTGCGGCCCCGAAAAACTGAAGGTTGCGCCGATCTGTCCGAACCATGGCGTGGTTCCGAGACCGACCAAATCGACGAACGCCACGACGATCAGGCCTGCGGTCGCCGCGCAGAGCAATAACAAGACAGTGCGTGCGATGCGTCGACGCTGACCCTTCATCGGCGCTCGTGACGATCGGAAACGGTCATGGAAAGAAATTCCGTGCTTGCAGGCAGCTTCCTTATATAAACGTACGTAAAAGCGCTAGCCTGCTCGAAGCGACAAGGGCCCGCCTCCTTACAACGGGAACGCGAGCGCCATGTCCCTGGCCTCGTGGCGTGCGACTCTCCTGGCGCTCTGTCTTATTGCGATCATCGTCAATGCCGTCGCCTTCTTTACCGACGGCATTCTGGCTTCGACAGGGCTCGGGTTCCAAGTCTCGCGTACCGCCGATCCTGCTGTCGTTCGTGTCGACGCGGTGGATGCCGGCGGAGCAGCGGAAGCCAGCGGCTTGCGTGCCGGCGATCTGATCAACGTGCGCGAGCTTGCGCCCGGCCAGCGTTATCGACTCTTAACCGGCGTCTATCCCCATGAAAAGATTGCGTTGCGCGTGCTGCGCGCGGGCGTAACGGTGCCGATCGAGTATGTCGCGGGCGGTCCGCCGCCCTGGCGCTGGGATGTTTGGCTTTCGTGTTTCGCGGACTTCTGGATACTGGGGTTCGCCGCGCTGATCGGATGGCGCCGCGCCGACGTACCGGAGGCGCGAGTGCTCTGCCTGCTGCTGGTCTCCTCTAACATATATGCCGCCTTGGATCCGGGTAGTTGGATCGGTCCTTCGCCGCTCGCCGATGCGATCGCAGCCGGGATCGGAATCGCCGCGCTCGCGGCCTGGGCGGCGCTGCTTGCGACATTCGCGTCGCTGGTCGCACGGCCGCTCTCTCGCGTGCGAATCGCGCTCGTCATGCTGGCATACGCTTCTGCTGCCGCGTTTTCAGCTTTTGAAATCGTGCGGCTAGTTGCGCTATGGAACGGTTGGCTCCCGTGGGTTGCCCAAAGCCTTGGGCCCGAGTGGAATATGACGGACGGTGCCGTTCCGTTCGTCCTTGCGATTGCGTGCGCATGGGCCTCGTTCGCGGCGACCCGCGGCGCAGAGCGCAGCCGCGTGGCGTGGATTCTGCTTCCATTGACGATTTGGTACGCTTTCGAGGCGCTTTCGTTCGTGGCACCGTCATTGTGGCCAAACGCGCAGCGTGGCAGCGCGCTCATTACCGCCTATGCGCTCGCTAACGTGGGCAGTTTCATCGCGCCCCTGGGGATGACATACGCGCTGTTCAACCGGCGGGTACTCGACATCGGCTTTGCGCTCAATCGTGTCGCGATCTTCTCCGGCGTATCGATTGTCGTCGTCGGGGCTTTCGTGCTCGTCGAATGGGCGCTAGGATCGTGGCTTCAAGAAACGAGCCATACGACGAGCCTTGCCGTCGGCGCAGTCGTGGCGCTGCTGCTCGGCTTCTCGATCCGGTTCGTGCACGATCGCGTCGAGCACTTGCTGGATCGCGCCTTCTTCCGAAAGCGGCACGAAGACGAGGAAGCGATTCGCCGTTTTGCACGCGAAGCCGCATACGTCACCGACCCGGCTATCGTGATCGAGCGAACCGTCGGCGTGCTGGAGCGCCATGCCGGCGCTTCGTTTGTCGCACTTGCGCTCACCAACGGTAACGGGAAGTACGGCGCAGTTGGCGAGAACGATCCCGCAATCGTTTCACTGCGGACCTGGCATCGCAAGTTGGACCTGCACGGCGTCGACACGCAACTGCGTGGTGAATTTGCCTATCCCATGGTTTCGCGCGGGCGGTTGATCGGAGCGCTCGTGCTCGGTCCGAAACGCTCGCAAGAGTCCTACGCTCCGGACGAATCGGACGCAATTGAGGACTTGGCGCACCACGTCGGCGGTGCATTGGACGTTCTCGGTCACGTGGCCGGCGGCGACGAGCCCGTGTTGGCCGAGTTGAAAGCCGTGCGCCGCGCAATCGCAGACGGCTTCCAGTCGCTGCAGTCCACGCTCGAAAACGGCACCCGGTAGTCTGCCGCGACGGCAGAAGCCGGTATTTGGTTCAGCGATTCGCCTCGGAGAGGGTCAGTCCGTGCGCTGATTCGTGTTGCCCGTCGCACAGTGCAACCGCCAAAGCGGTATGATGTGCGAGAAGCTCGAGCGAGCGTGTCTCGTCGTCGAGATACGGCGTGCGGTCGGGCTTGGGGCCGCAGCAGAGAAAACCGAGGAGATCGCCGCGTACCGCCAGTGGGACGAACAGCAGGTGGAGGTGAGCGTCGGACTCGTCGTCGATCTCGAATGCGTCGAGCCAGCGCCGCAGACGTAACGGCACGGCGTCGTCAACGCCGTACGCGCGCGGAAAATGCGCCGGATCGGAGCCGGCAGCATATTCGTAGCCGTTGCCGCGGCGTTGATAGAAAGCGATGCCGAGTGGATCGAAAGCGTGTTGAATCGTCGAAACGCCGAGCCGCATGAGGTTCAGAGGGTCCGTTGCGACGTCAGCTTCACGCGCCACGCGCTTGATGTCGGCCAAGCCGCGCAGGCGCTTGCGAAAAAAAGTCTGCGTGAGGTGCTTTTCCACGAAGCTATGGATCGAGCGCGTCGACATGCCGAGCACGAGAACCGCGCCCAACGTGAGAAGTTGCGGCGCGACCCCACTATTTTCGACGCCGATCGAATGCTCGAATAGACCGGCGATCGCCCATTCGACGAGGACGAATGCACCGACGATGATAAGCGAAACGATCGTGAACACGGTCGCTCGTGAAACGATGATATTCAAGTCGACGAGGCGATGGCGAAAGACGGGATACGCTATGCCGAGCGCGATGAAGAAGGTGCTCGCGGCAGCCGCGAAATCGCCGTAATGGGAGACCAGCAGCGTCGAACCGAACAGGACGCCGGCGGTCGGAGCAAAGGAAAACGCCGCCGCGATCAGCCACATGCAGCCAAGCCAGCGCACCGGCGCAATCTCCTCGCCGCGTGCATTGATCCACGCATCAACGACGGATGCGATGAAGATGAGGATCGTTATAAGCGCAACGTATAGGGACGCGACGTCGTAGTTCAGAAAACCGTTCGGTGCGAAGCCGGTAGCGATGACGTAGACGTTGTCGTAAATGGCCAAGATCGGAAAGGTTAGCGTCGCAGTCATGACCCACGCGAGCACGCGGCGCAGTGCGGTGCGATGCGCGGGATAAGCGGCGAGGAGCCAGAGGGCCGTGACGCCTACCGTACTAGCGAATAGCGGCGGGAGGAAGCGATACAGGATTTCAGCCGCCCATGCGTTTGGCCAAACGAGTCCGCCCGCCGTTGCGAGTGCCTGTAGCCCGGCGAAGAAGAGTACCAACGCAGCGCGGGCGGCGACGCGCCGATTGCGGCCTCGAAGCAGCACCAGCAGCACGATGATAAATGCTCCAAGTGCCGAGAGTGCATCCAGTGCGCGATCGATCTGTATCTGAACGCCAAGGGGGCCGGTGAACGGCACGACCGCGATCGCAATCGTTCTCGTGGTGCCGTTCTTGGCGATGATCTGCTTGTGGATCACCGTGCCGACCGGGCCGGCCTCTTCGTCGACCCACGCCTGGCCGGAACTGAGAACGACGATATCGCCGGTACGCAGCCCGGCCTTTCCGGCCGGCCCGGCAGGATCCACATACGTGATACGAGCGTGCGAGGTTCCCGTGATGTCCAGGTAGTTGTACCCGCCGTAACTCCACGTGACCGGCAGCACCGCTACGATGAGCGCGAGCGGAATGCCGAATCCCGCGACGATCAGCAGAATTCGCACGTAAATGCGCACGAAAGCGGCGTTCGCGTCCCGAAGCGACCGCTCCCCCGGTAGCGGACGGTAGGCTAATCTCACGACGACAGGGAGTCGAGCAGGGGGGCGAGTACGCGCCGGACGTGGCGGGCGATCTTTTTCCGGTCGGCGCTCGGCAACATACCGATGGACTCGGCATCCTGCGCATCGATCGTCGCGATTTTTGCGCAGCGCACGAGGGAAGGAACTGGTAATCCGGCGCGTTTGTGATCGGAGATGAGCACGTCCTCCGGCCACCCTCGGTTTTCGGCGCTCGTGATCATGAGTACCCAGAGGAGTGCATGCATCGATTGCAGGTCGTTGGCTGCGACGACGAGCGCGGGACGATGGTGCCGTATCGGCCTGTCGGTGTATGGAAACGGAACGCGGACGACGCTCCAAAGCTCAGAGGTCGGCATATGCTCGCCGGTCGTTGTCGGACGCCCACTCGCCGAACGTCACAAACGGATCGTCGACGGGCTGTGAACGAGCCTTCGTGAGAATCACGCGGTCGCCCTCAATGGCGTAGCAGAGTTCGTCGCCGCTCTTGACGCGCAACGCCGCTCGCACCGGCTGAGGGATCGTCGTCTGCGCCTTGCTCGTAAGCTTGCTCGTGATCATGGAAAGGATTTTCCTTACCGACAAGGATGGCCCCTTTCGGGCCTAGTGCCGCCGCTGTGGAAGCAGGTGGGAGCTTGTCGTTTTCGCAATGCGCAACGTCAACGACCACGTGCAGCGGGATCGCGACGCTCTCGATCGGTGTAACGACCACGGCGGTGGGAGGTTCGTAATGCGTACACTTGCATTGGTCGCCATCGCGGCGCTTCTCGCCGGGTGCGGCGGCGGCGGATCGACGCCGAGCGTCATCACACAGCCGCTTGCGCAAGCGACCGGGCAACCGTCCCCCAAAGCACCACAGGACGTCAGCGTATCGTTCGCCATCGTCGTGCCCACGGCGAGCGGCGCACATGCGCGGCGCGTGCCGAACTACGTTTCCGCGTCGACCAAATCGGCCACGATCGCGGTCGGCAGCGCGACGCCGACGACCGTGAACTGCACGGCGACGTGCAGCGGCACCGTGAGCGCCCCGGTCGGCAGCGACACCTTCGCAGTGAATCTCTACGACGCGACGAACGGCAGCGGGAGCCTGCTTTCGACCGGCACGCTGACGCAAACGATCGTCGCAAATACCGCCAACAGCGTGAACGTGACGTTCAACGGCGTGGTGAACTCGCTCGCCGTCGCGATTGCCAATGTGGTATCGCCGGGCACGGCCGGTTCCGTCGGCGTCACGGTGAACGCGCTCGATGCCGACGGCAACACGATCGTGGGGCCCGGGGTGTACGTGAATGCGAGCGGCGCGCCGGTGACGATCGCGCTGAGCAACTCCGACGCGAGCGGCAACTCGACGCTCTCACAGACCTCGATTACGCAGCCGACGTCCGGCATCGAACTGAACTACACCGCCGCATTCGATGTGAATCCCACGATCTCGGCGTCGGCGAGCGGATTCACCACCGCGAACGCGGAGGTCGCATTTCCCGCGCCGACGTTGACGGCGCTGAGCACGCCAAGCGGTATGGCCGGCACCGCCCTGAGCGAGACCGTGACCGGGACGAATTTTGTGAGCGGAAGCACGACGGTCGCGGTAAACGCCAACGTCACCGTGAGCAGCGTGAACGTCACGAGTCCGAGCTCACTGACGGCGACTTTCGTCATCGGCGGCGGCGCGCCGTTCGGCCAGCAAAATGTTACGGCGAGGACGAACAACGGCGCGAGCAACACGTATTCGCTCGACATTGCAACGAGCGGTATCATCGTAACCGCGCTCACCGATGCCAATCCGGGATCGCCGGCGGGTACGGGCGCGGGCAGCAGTAGTCCATACGACCTACGCGGTGCGATTCTCGCAGCGAACGCGGCCTCGGGCAGCGCGATCACATTCAGCGGGTGCACGGTCGCCGCGCCATGCACGATCACCCTCGGCGGTCCGCTGCCGCCAATCACCGCCAACACGATCATCGACGGCGGCACGTACGGCAGCGTCATCATCAGCGGGAACAATACGTACCGCGCTTTTTGGGCCGAGAGCGGAACGATCGTCGTTGCGAATCTGGAAATCGAGAACGCGCGCGCGCAAGGCGGTAACGGCGGCTCCGGCGGGCTGGACACGGGTGGTGGAGGCGGAGCGGGCCTGGGCGCAGCGCTCTTCATCGACTCGGCGACGGTAAGTGCGGTCGACGATTACTTTCTCAGCGATAGTGTGGCCGGCGGCAATGGCGGCGACGCCTCTTTGGGCAGCCTTGGAGATGGCTCGGTCGGCGGCGGCGGGCTCGGCGGCAATGGCGGCGGCAGTACGGGCTCCGGCGTCGGATCGGGCGGTGGTGGCGGCATCCTCGGCGCCGGCGCGCAAGGAGCCGGCAGCTACGATGGCGGTGCCGGCGGCGTCGGGTTCGCGAACGTGGCTGCGGCGGGTGCCGATAGCTCGAGCTCCGCAACCCCCGCCACGCCCGCGACGGCCGGCTACGGGGGCGGCGGCGGGGGCGGCGCTGCATATACCGGACCCGCCGTAGTCAATGGCGGCAACGGCGGGAACGGCGGCTTCGGTGGCGGCGGTGGTGGTGGTGACCTTGGCGGCTTCGACGCCAGCGGCGGCACCGGTGGGAACGGCGGTTTCGGCGGTGGCGGTGGCGCCGGCGGCGGCTTCGGCGGCACCGGTGGCAACGGCGGTCCGGGCGGCGGCGGAGGCAGCAGCTCGTATGGCACGCCGGGCACGGGGGGCGCTCTCGCGACCCTCGCCGGCGGTTCCGGTTACACCGCCTACTATGGCGGCGGCGGGGCGGCGGCGGGCCCGGCGATCTTCGTGAATATGGGGGCGCTCACCACGATGAACAGTGGCGCGAGCGGCTGCACGGCGACCGGAGGCGCTGCCGGCGGCAGCGGCGCAACGGCGGGCGGCAGCGACGCCACGCCGGTCTTCAACTATGCGGGCACGGTGAACACCTCAACCACCGCGGGTCCGGTCGCAAGCGCGCTCGGAACGGCGATCCCCTAGTCCGACCGGGCTTGTCATGGTACCGTGTTACTGTGAAAAACATCACGGTTTCCGTGGACGAGGCAACCTACCGCCGCGCGCGGATGATCGCGGCCGAACGAGACACCTCGGTTTCCGCCCTGGTGAAGGGCTTCCTGAGCGAACTCGAGGCGGGCGAGAGCGCCGCCGAGCGATTGAAGCACCAAGAACTCGCGCTGCGCGAGCGCATCCGCGCCTTCCGCGCCGGCGACCGTCTCTCGCGCGATAACGCGCACGCTCGCGAGGCGTGATTGCACTGCGCTTTCTTGATACGAACATTCTGCTCTACTCGATCAGCCGGCACAGCGGCGAAGCGGCGAAACGCGAGATCGCTCGCGAACTCTTGGAACGCGACGACTGTGCGCTATCGGTTCAGGTCCTTCAAGAATTCTACGTTCAAGCGACGCGACCGACGCGCCCGGACCCGCTTTCGCACCAGATCGCGACTGGGCTCATCGAAAGCTGGCTTCGATTCCCGATAGCCGAAACCACGCTCTCGCTCGTTGCGGACGCGCTCGCGATCAAAGCCCGGCACCGTTTCTCGTATTGGGACTGCGCGGTCATTTCCGCTGCGCGTGCGCTCGGTTGCGGAGAACTCCTTTCGGAAGATATGGCGCACGGTCGCGAGATTGAGGGCGTGCGCATCGTGAACCCGTTCCGCTAAGAGGTTCCCAGACCGTCAACTTTATGCTCTGGAATGCTTTCGATCACGTCAACTTGGCGCGCGCGCTCCTCAGTCACGGACACTATGACGGAGCATTGACGGCGTGTTCGATCGGCTTACGGCGAACACCCGAATCCGCCGAGCTGCACGTTCTGCTCGCCCGCGCCTACGACGGCCTAGGACACCCGAACGAAGCGCTTGCAGCTTGTGAGCGCGCCCTCGAACTGGAACACGATGGGCCTTCGGCGCTCGCGGCGCGCCTACGCCAAGCACTGATTTTCTTCGACGCCGGCGACGTCGCGCAGGCCTTCGCAATGGCGGAACGTGCGTGGAATCTCGCTCCGGGCAACGTCAACGTCCACACCCTGATCGGCAACTTGCTCGCGTGGAATGGTGATCTCTCGGGCGCTCTTAGTCACGTCGAATGTAATTGGCTCAACGAATTGACATCGTGCCTCAAGCGTTTCGGCGGCAGAGCGCCGTGGGGCGGCGGCGACCTCACCGGCACGCGCATGCTCGTCGTGCACCAGCAAGGGTTCGGGGACATGCTGCAGATGGCACGCTATCTTCCCGCGCTGCGGCAGCGCGCGGAGCGCGTGATCGTGGAGTGTCTTCGGCCGATTGCGGGAATCATGCGGCGAATGCCGGGCGTCGACGAGGTCGTCGAGCACAAGGCGGCGGATCCGGCGAGCTACGATGCCTACGTGCGTCTGATGTCGCTTCCGCGCATTCTCGGCATCGACGCCGGTATCGCCCCGCCGTACCTCGTGCCGGAGCGCGAACGCAGCGCATACTGGAAAGCGCAGCTGAGCGGGTACGGAGGCTATCGCGTCGGGCTGACATGGGGCGGGAATCCTGCGAACGTCTTCGATTTCGCGCGATCGTTATCACCGAAGCGGCTCGCGCCGCTGGGCGGCATCCCGAACGTTCGATATTTTTCGCTGATGATGGAACCGGATGTCGATGTCGGCTTCGACATCGTCCGGATCGGCGAATCCTTCCGCGACTTCGACGACGCGGCCGCCGCGATCGCCCAGCTCGATCTCGTCATCTCCGTCGATACCGCCTATGCGCATCTCGCCGGTGCGCTCGGCGTTCCGGTGTGGACGATGCTGCAACACCGCCCCGATTGGCGATGGGCCGGGAACGGTGAGAACACGTCGTGGTATCCGTCGATGCGCTTATTCCGTGAACGTGACCGAGCATGGAGCACGGTCATCGATCGCGTCGTGCCCGCTCTTTCTTGCGCCGGGAGCCGCAGGATGCACGACGAGGCGCGCACAACGGATTTTGAATCTTGAGCAAGCTTCTCCACGGCTTCATGGCGTTTGCGATCCTCGCGGCCGGCTTCGTGCCGATTACGGCGCGCGGTGACGATTCTCTCGCCGCGACGTACGCGGCGGTCAAACAGAGCCTTGCCTTCATTGCCTACCGGAGGGGCAAGTATCTCGTCACCGGATCGGCTTTTTGTGTTGGGAACGCGACGCGTAAGGATGGAACGGCGATCTCGCTCTTTCTCACGAACGCGCACGTGGTCGGCTCGACCCGGAACGTCGGCGTCTCGCTCGCGAGCGACCAGAAGAAGTGGCACGCAGGATACGTCGTCCGGACGAACGCGGAAATGGACCTTGCAGTCGTCGCTATCACGGGCACCGTTCCTCCGCTCCATCTCGCTCGCGCGCGGTTGGCTGAGGGTAATGCGATCGCGATCGCGGGCTACCCGGGCTCGAACGTCGTGTTCGCGCTCGAGGGACTCGGGCTTTCGCCGGCGGTGCACCAGGGCATCGTGAATTCCTACGAAGCCGGCGGCCGCTTCATGATCTTCGATGCTCAGGTGGAGCGCGGCAACAGCGGCGGCCCGGTGTTCGATCCGGGCACGGGGATCGTTTACGCGATCGTGGAGGCGAAGGTCGGCTCGGATCAGACGAACGTTGGTATTACGATCGGCACCGCCTTCCCGTTCCTACGGAACGCGGGCGTCGCACTCGGTGCGAGTCGCAGCGCGGAAGTTGCGCAAGCGACGCCCAAACCCGCCGTCACTGCGCCGCCGCAAGTGCCGATCGCATCGCCGGCCACGATCGATGCGCAACTCTCGGGCAACGTCGCCGAGGTTCTTGCCGATCCGTCGGACTTGGGATCACAGAACTTCGGCGTCGTGGTTCCGTTCGTCGTTCGCGACCAGCGGTATCGCTGCAGCGGTGGCGCCGGTATGACGGTGAGAATTCGGCCGGCCGCGGCCGGCGATTTCCTCGTCGTGCAGCTGCTCTCGGGTGCGCTGCATCAGTTCGCGAGTGCGATCGAGCGGCCGGACGCGCAAGGCGATGTCCTTTTCGTCGGATATGTCTCGCGCGATGGTTCGGTGAAAGGCCCGCGCGAGCCGACGATCGTTCTTCCGGTGCATCATCCGCCGGCGGGAACGACGATTCCGATCGAGTCAAACGACGGGACCGCAGGAGTGCGAACCTGGCTTGGCAGTGCAGTGATCCAAACGGGCGGACACAACTATCACGTGCAGGTGTATCAGGACGCGTTCAAACGCGGCATGACCAGGGTTGCGTATGCGAATGGAGTCGGGCTCGTCGGCATACTCTTCGAGAACTCTCGCTCTCAGGCCGTTCGCGCGTGCGAACTGGAATCAATCGCGCTCAGCAGATTTACCTGGTAATGCTGATGACGCCACCGGAAATCGTTATCGTGACCGTGAGTTGCGCCGCATTGCCGTACGAATCCGTGAAGGTGATCGTCGCGGTCCCGGCGCTGATTGCGGTGAGCGTAAAGCTCGTTCCGGAGGCCGGGGAAACGGTAGCGACGGCGGTCGCGTTCGATTGCGCGGTGAACGTTCCGCTATAGCTGGGTTCACCGACGGTGACGGTGGCGGTCTGCTTCGCTGCATCGAACGAGAGCGACGAGCCGACCACGCCCCCGGGGAGCGTGATCACCGGAGTCGTTCCCGGGTGCGGCGTCGGAGTGGGGCCGGGAACAAAGCCGCGTCCGCTCGTGCACGCGGTTAGCATACACGCCAGAGAAAGAACGACCGTAGTTAGACTAAGGCGGCTCACGATAATTTGCGCAGCGTTATCCGTCGGGCTCTCGCGGCCCTGCGTTTTCCGGTTGTATCGGAGGATGATTTGCGAACTGGAACGAAGCGTTGCGTATGTCCCGCAGAGTTGCGTTTGCCCTCGCGGCTGCTTTGGTATGGAATGCAGCGGGCTGTGCCTCTTCGGGTGGTAGTGCGGCGATCCCCGCATCGGGGAACGCTGCCGGGTCGGCTCAGACGAACGGCAACGTAAGGTTTACGTTAATGATTCCGAACGCCCCGCGGGCCGGATCAGCGAAGCATCGAGCGTTCGTGTCGCCGAGCGCGAACGGCGCGCTGGTAACGACCTACGCACATTCCGACACCAATCACACGACGCCGCTGGGAAGCTCGGCGACCGACATTTCGTCGAGCAGCAGTGCGTGCACCACGGTCAGCGGCGGACGCAATTGTACGATCGCGATCACGGCCCCCGCGGGTGACGACGACTTTGTCTTCGGGCTCTACGACGCTGCGCCGGTGGGCGGGCTGATTCCGTCGACGGCGCACGAATTGGGCATTGCCGGCGTCACGCAGACCATTACCGCCGGCACGACCAACACGATCTCGGCCGGGATCAGCGCGATCGTCGCCGGCTTCAGCGGAACCACGACGAACGTCACCGCGGCTGCCGACGGAAACGCGCACGACGTGGCGATGGTCATTTCACCAACCGATTTTGGCAATAACCCTATCACCGCCGGCTCGGCGAACGCGCCCTACGCCAATCCGATTACCGCAACGGTGAGTGAAAGCGGCGGCAGCGGCTACACCTTGCTTTCGCTCAACGGGGGGACGCCGTCTACTTCGGTGACGCTGACCAAAGCCACCGACACCGTCGCCGCGGTATATGACGGCGACGGTACAGCGGCGTACTCCGCCACGGTGAATTTGACGGCCGCTGCCGTGAACGGGCAAGGCGGCGTACCGTCGACGGCATCGCTCACGCTCGCGCCGGTGCTCTTCGTGACGAATCCGACGGTGTTCGCAGCGGGAAACCTCTCCTCGCCCGCGCCGGCCACACCTGCGCCCGCGCAGCTCAACACCTACCCCGAAGGTCAGCACGTGCTGATGATCTCCGAGCCAAGCGCGTCGTCCGGAACGACCTACACTGCGACGCCCACCGGCTGCACGAATATTTTGAGCGTTGGAACCGTTGTCGGTAAAGGCGCAAACGCGACGCTGCTCGTGGTCGGCGGAACGCAAACCTCGAGCAGCGGCTGCAGCCTCGCGATCAGCGACGGGACCGACACATTCACCGTTGGCGTAACGAACACGTTGCGAAGTTTGGGCACGCCAACCGTGACGCACGAATACGCGACCACGGCGAGTGGGCCGGCCGGTATCGTAACGGGCGCCGACGGAAATCTGTGGTTCACCGAGGCGGGCGGCGACGCAATCAGTTCGATCAAGGGCGATGGAACCGACTACACCTCACATCCGCTCAGCGGCGACGGTTTCGTAACGCCGATCGGCGACGCGCTCGGGCCGGACGGCAACGTGTGGTTCGGCGATTACTGTACGAATCTGGTGGGGAAGATCACGCCGTCCGCTACTCCCGTCATCACGCCCTACGACACCCAGACGGATGAGGGAACCGTCACATTTGCGGCCGGGCTCGACGGCAACATCTGGTTCAGCGAGTGCTATAACCCATCGGGCGCCGGCGTCGTCAGCAGCATTGACACCGCCAGCGGTATATTGAACGAGATCGCGGTCCCGAACGATGGCGCGCCCTACCCTGTTGCCCTCGGACCGGATGGAAACGTGTGGTTCGGTGATATTGCCAATGACGTCATCGGGCGCGTCTCGAGTGGTGCCGCGTCTTCCTTTTCTCCGGTGACGAACTTTTCGCCGACGTTCATGAGCGCCGGATCAGACGGTGCGATCTGGTTTACCGAAAACAACTTCATCGGTCGCATGAGTACAGCTGGATCGCTAACCCAATACAATCTCACAACTTTGGTAGGCGGCACGCCCAATGCCAACTTCATTACCGCCGGACCCGACGGCGCGCTCTGGTTTGCCGACGGGGGCAACGATGCAATCGGCCGGATCACGACCGCAGGGAGCGTTACGGAGTATCCCGTTCCGACTCCGGGTGCGAATCCGGTCGGGATTACCGTCGGACCGGACGGCAATATCTGGTTTACCGAGAACAGCACCGGCAGCATCGGCGTATTGCAGTTATAAGGGAAGCAAATGATCAAGAGATTTGCGATCGCGCTCTTCGTGCTGACTTCGGTTCCGCTGGCCGCGCGCGCGATAACGCCGGATCAGATCGCTTCCGCGTCCCGCATGTATAACGGTCAACACGTCGACGTGACGGGACGCGTGATGCACGTGCGCGCACGGCGCTTGCCGAGCGGCGCGGCCTACGAGCGATTCTCTCTGTGCGCGACGCGCTGCATTCAGGCGGTTGTCTCCGGTGTGCCCGCCCTCACAGAGGGACAGACGATCACACTGCACGGCACGTTTTATACCTGGAAGAACCTGGGCGGCTACCTGCTGATCCGCGGTGTCGAGGTCGACGCGGGCTCGCTCTAGCCACCCCCGGTGATGTAGGCATAGCGATAACGCGCTTGCAGGTACGCGATCGCGGCGACGCCCGAGGGCACGAGCATCACGCCCGGTAAGAGATGGCTCCGTAGAGCGTTTGCAACCTCCGGCGGTGTTTGGCGCGTCGCGCCGGCGCGCACGATTGCCTCGGCTTGCTCGACCAGCGCCGTATTACAGACGAAGAAGCGCACGCCCCGGCGTTGCAGCGCGGTGATCGACGCATCCTGATAGAACCCGTGAACGTCGCTTGGATCCTCGGTCGAGCTCGTGCTGCGGCTAGGGCTGAAGATATTCGTTTGCACGACGGCGCCGGTGGGATCCTTGACACCGAAAAGCTGCCCGAGCAGATACGTCGACCACGCGGTGTCGTCGTAGAGCAGCAGATTGGACGTATTGTGCGCGACGAACGCGGTCGCGATGTTCGCGGGCGCGACGTTGAAGCCGAATTGAAGACCGTTGAGGCTATTCTTCACGCCGCCGAGGATGCGAGGCTGGAGCTCGCCGGCATCCCACACCTGGCGAAACTCGGCGTTCGTCGACACCGCCTTATCGAAGCGGTGCGCGTCGAACTGCGAGGCGGTCTCGACTAGGCCAATGTTCTCGCCGGTCCTGCCGGAGCAGGCCGCCGTCGCACAGGCTGCGAGCGGCACGGCTGAAATGAGAAAAGACGAACGCTGCATACCCCCGAGGTTCGCGTTCGTGGGTGATTCCCCGGCATCGCGCCCGGCGTTGCGGCCTCGCCTGGACCGTTCGGCCTAGCGCCGACCATCCGCAAGGCCCTCTTTACGTCCGCTTTACGTTGCGCATACACAAACTATGCGCTTAACCACCCTTTGGCTGACCCGTAATGGTCGGCTTTGGACCATAATTGGGGTGCTGGGTGTGGCGCAACTTGTATGAGTTGCGTCCTCTGTTGCTGTCAGGAGGCCACTCGTGAAACGCTTTATTTCGATCGGCGCCGTACTCGTGCTGATCGCCGTCTTGAGCGGATGCTCCGGTTCTTCGGGGTCGACCGTTCCGTCGACATCCGGCGCCACGTCCGCGAAGACGTTGCCCGGAGGCAAGCACGCCGACGATACGCTTGGCGGCGCAGGCAATAGGCTTAGCATCGCCCTCGGCGACGCTCCGCCGGTCATCGGGAACCTCATCCCGACCTCGATCAATATCGGGATCGACGCGGTGAACGTGATCTACCAAGGTCAGGTCATCAACGTTGCCACATACTCCAAGCCCGACGTTGTCAACATCATGTCGAACAACGGCGCGCCCGAGAACGTCGGCATCGGCAACGTATATTCCGGCAACTACGATCACATCCAATTCGTGGTCGACGTTCCGACCAGCAATCTGGTCGCCAACGGTACGACCTACCCGATTCAGTTCCTGACCGCTCAGACCACGCAGAGCAGCGTCGGTTTCGGCAGCGGTACGGTGACGGCGCCCGTGACCACGACGTCGGGGTCGGTCAATCCGAATCAGGTCACGATGACGGTCGGGGGCGACTTCGACGTCGTCGGCACGACCTCGCCGGCGGCGATGATACAGGCCGATTTCAACGCGTTGGAATCGCTGAATCAGAACAGTTCCGGCGGAATCTACGCCGTGCCGGCGATGGTCGCTGACGCCACCGTCAACCTCGGAAGTGCTTCGGGAACGGTCCTAAATCAGGCCGGATCTCCGGTCATGAGCGCCGTGGTCGTTGCCGTCGATCAGAGCGGCAACGTTGCGGATACGGCTAACACCGATTCCAACGGCAACTTCATTCTGCACATCCTCGACGCGAACGACGGCGGCGGAACGTATCAGCTCGAGATCTACAACAGCTATACGACCGCAAGCGGGCAAGTGATCACCGCTTCCGGTGCCGATGCGTCGCCAAGCGCGTTCATCCAGGGGCCGTCGGTCACCGTGACGGCCGGAAATACGAGCACACTCGGAACCCTGAACGACTAAACGAGTCGTATAATGGCCCAGCAGCAACAGCTTGACGAGGCGCGTGAACTGCTTCGTACCGGACGGTACGAAGCAGCCCTCGCGCGCCTCTCGGCGACCGAGGGTTGGTCCTCGCCGCAGCTGGAGCGGGCTGCGCTGCTGCGTGCTGAAATTCTGCTTCAACGCGATCCCGTCGATGCGCTCGAAGCCCTCGCACGCTCGAGCGATCTGCTCCGAACAGACGCGACGCGCTTCGACTATTACACACTTTCCGGCCGCGCCTATGCGAACAGCCGCAACTTTGAAGGCGCTGCCGAGATGTTCACGCTGGCCGAAAGTGCCGCTGAGAACGATCCAACCGATCTCGCCACGATCGCGCACCAGCGTTCGCGCCTGCGCTGTTTGCAGGGCGACTTCGACCCCAACGATCCGAATTTTGCGGTTGCGCTTGCCCATCCCGATCCGGGCTCGCGCATCCTCACCCTCGTCTGGCGCGCGTGGGCGCACGCCGGCCAAGGCAACTACCGCGCCCAGATCACCGACCTGCGCGCCGCGCTCAAGCTGGCGCGCGAGCATCCGCTGCGGGCGGAGTACTTTACGGTTGGGCGTGCGCTGCACTCGCTGCTACGCGTCGCCTGCGAGCTGGGCGAGCACGAAGGCGCCGACGACGCGCGTGAGCTCTTCGAGAGCATCGAATGGACGCCGGATCTAGCTGAGGCGCAGTTCCTGTGCCTGCGGGCACTGGCATGGGACGCATTCATGCGCGGCGATTCCGCGCGGGCGCAATGGCTGCTGCGCGATTCGAAGGAAGTGGCGCCGACCGACGCCTGGCGGGTGATGTCGCACGTCGACCGCGCTTACGTCGCGCGCATGAACCGCAACGAGGCGTGGGCGCGCGACGAACTGATGCAGGCGCAGGCCCAAGCGCGCACCGTTACCTGGAGCGCGACCACCGGCGAAGAGCGCCAGGCGCTGGTCACGCTCGCCGTGCTCTTCTCTCCGGTCGACATGGGGCAAGCCCAGCGCTACGTGTCCACCTATCTCCGGCTAGGCAAAGATGGCGTCGACCCGACGCTGGCGATCAACCATGACAAACGCGCGGCCGGCTTCTCGCAATACGCGACCGGCTCGGTCCAGCAGGTCCTTGGCAATACCGAGAGCGCGATCACCGCATTCGAGGCTTCGTACCGTATCTTTGATGAAGCCGAACACCACTTCCGGGCCGCGCTGGCCGCGCAGGGGCTGGCCGAGCTCACCGGCGCCACCGTGTGGACCGAACGTGCCCGCAGCCACGCCGGCCACTTCCCCAAGAGCGCGTTCTACAAATTCCTCACCGAACGCATCTCGCGACCGGCGACGCCCTGGATCGAGGGTCTTACCCCGATGCAGCGTCAGCTCGCGCTCTCGCTGTGCGAGGGACTCGAGATGCCGCAGCTCTCGCATCGCTTCAGCCGCAGCGAGTTCACGATCAAGCGCGAGGTGCAGGCCCTTTACGGGATGTTCAACGTCAAATCG